>JBKJUN010000820.1:0-1741 GCA_046590555.1 Bryobacter sp.
TGAATGGTTGCGTCCACATCCTGGGTCGTTGCCATATGATCCTCTTCGAAGTCAATTTGTACTGTCAGTGTATTGACAAACAGCTAAAAGTCAATTGAAAAGACCTGACAAACCTCCGCAGATTAGTGATGCGAGAACGGCGGTAGCCATTGTGGAATATGCACAAGGAGCTATGAAAGTCATAGCAATCGAATCCTGCCGGTCAGCAGCTCCTGGATCATGCCCTGCTTGAGCTGGCGGGCCTTGGCGAGTCGGGACTCCAGCTCGGCGAGTTCGGCGTCCATGTCGCTGAGGATGGTGGCGATGACGGTTTGCTCAAAAACGGATGGAAGGTAGAACTCAATCTTCTTGAGATCAGGCAGGGAAATGCCTTTCACTGTGCTTCCACTCCCAAGATCATCAATTGACTGGCCGTAATACTGAAACCAGAAGTAGAGGTAATGCGCATCCAACTCGGCTCTTGGAAAGAGCGCCTTGAGATCTTGGTTGATCGCGACGTCGACTTCGTATATGACCGCCTTACCAAGGGCCATTCTTGTTGATGTGATGAGAGTTCCTTTTGCAATCAAGTGCGAAGCACTGCTATGCAGACCCACTTTGGTAATCGACTCCTGCGCCTGACGCGGATTGAAGGTAGCGAAGTCCTTGACCGTCACCCAGGGAATTTCCTCACCCCAGTATTGCGGATTTGAACGGCTGGGGGTGCCACCTCCGACAAACTGCGCAATTACATCCCCCAGCCGCTTCACCTCCCACTCCCCACTAAACCCCGGCAGGCGTTTCTTGCCGGTAAGCAATTCCTGCATGGCGCCTTGTTTGAGCTGGCGCTTTTTGGCGATGAGTTGATCCAGGGATTCGACGAGGGCATCCGCATCGCTCAAGGCTTCGGCGATGGCTTCTTGTTCGGCTCTTGTGGGCGGGAGTGGAACTGGAAGATTTTTGAGAGCACCAGCATTGACATTTTTCTGTCCCCCACCGATCTGGTTTTGCTCGAAGTAAAGTTGACCGGCCTCTGAATTGATGAAGCAGCACAGATATACGGGATCCACGTAATTGCGAAGAGGGCGAGTAATCAGCGTCGTAAAGCTCTGCGCACCTACATATTGCCCAGGAACCATACTCGTAGTCCCTGGATATCCAGTCCTCGCCGTTAACAAATCCCCCGCTTTAAGACGCTTGTTCTTGAACGATTCTTCGTAGTCCTCAGCAATGTACAGAATGTCCGAGTCATCAAGGTAGCCTGGCTTAATGTTCTGATTCCGGAACATGACAACCCCGCGATCCCGATAAGCATGTGTAGCTGCACTAGCTATTCCAACCATGATCTTCTCGGAAAGCGAGTGGAGGTGCTTGACACCCCAATCCTCCGGAATAACCCCAACCTCGGTTAGTTTGTAGCCGGATTTCAGTTCCATGCGAACCCCATCTTCACCAGATGCCGGTTCACCTTGGCCTCCAGTTCCGCGACACGGTTGACCATCTGCGCCACTGGTGTTTCGTAGCGCTCGGCCAACTCCTTGACGCGGCGGGTCAGCGCCTGGCTGATGCGATCCATCTCGCCGTGGATGGCGGCGCTGAGCGCGGCCATCCATTTGTCGTCCACCACCAGCGTCTTGATGTCGGCCTCTGACAGCTTGGGGTAGTGGGCGTTGGCCTTGGCGTCCAGCGCGGCCTCTGCGTCCCGGAGGCTCTTCTTCAAATCGGCTTCTTCGCCCGCGAGCGTGAGCCACGCATTCAGTAC
>JBKJUN010000970.1:0-4620 GCA_046590555.1 Bryobacter sp.
TATCGCCTCACCGCGACTGGCCCCGGTGGCACCACCGAACGTAGCGTCACACTCAGCGTCTCGGCCCCTCCGCCGCCTCCACGCGTAGAAACTCCGCGCGCCGTCACCAAAAGTCTCACCGAGATGGTGAGCAGCCTCCTTGAAGACGTCTACTTCGACTACGACAAGTCCGACATGCGCGACGACGGTCGCAGTGTTCTCAACAAGGATGCCGAAGCCCTCAAGCAGATTTTCGCCTCCCACCCCAGTGGCATCGTAACCATCGAAGGCCATTGCGACGAACGCGGTTCTGCCGAATATAATCTCGGTCTCGGTGACCGTCGCTCCACCTCGGTCAAAGATTACCTGGTCAACCTTGGCGTCCCCGCCGACAAGCTCAAGGTCATCAGCTATGGCAATGAAAAGCCGGCCTGTTCTGAAGCCAGCGAAGGCTGCTATCAGAAGAATCGCCGCGCTCACTTCAGCGCCAACTAAATCACTCTAAGGGAAACTATGCGTCCACTCGCGCTCTTCACGCTCGCCTCCGTTCTTGCCGTACCTGTCTTTGCTCAAAAAGACAAGATCCTCGAAATCCAGCGCGATGTCGCGCTGCTTCAGAACGAAGTGCGCAGCATGAAGAGCTCGATGGACGAGAAGTTTGCCGCTCTCAACGTCCTCGTCCAGCAGTCCCTCGATACTGCTAACAAGTCCAACACCTCACTCGCCATTCTCGACAAGACCATCGGCGACAGACTCAAAGACCAGCAGACCTCACTGCAAGCCCCTGTCGCCGGCGTAAACACCAAGGTCGACCAAATGGCTACAGAGTTTGCGCTTATGAAGGAATCGGTGTCTGAAGTTGCAGAGCTCATCAAAAAGCTGCAGTCCCAGTTGAGCGACATGAACAACGCTGTGCGTACCCTTTCTGCGCCGCCTCCTGCCCCCGCGCCCGCCGCTCCCACCGGCCCGCCCCCTGGCATCACCAGCGAAAGTCTCTACACCGCAGCACTCACCGCTCGCAATGGCGGTCAACTCGACTTCGCCGCCAAGCAATTCGAAGACTACTTGAAATTTTTCCCCACCGAGAGCTACGCCCCCAACGCGCAGTTCAATCTCGGCCTTGTCTACATGAGTCTGAATCGCTACGACGACGCCGTCAAGGCGCTCGACGCAGTGCTTGAGAAATACCCTGACTACCCCAAGGCTCTCGATGCGCAACTTGAAAAAGCCCGGGCCCTCGCTAAGTCCGGGCAACGCACCGCCGCAGTCACTGAGCTTCGCAACCTGATCAAGAAAGCTCCATCTTCTGCACAAGCCGTTCTCGCCAAAGACGAACTTAAGACCCTGGGTATGGCCGCTCCACCTGCACTTCCAGCACCCGGAAGGAAAAAGCGCTGACCCGCGTCCTTCCAATCCTGCTCCTCCTCGCTGCTACGCTTTTCGCGCAGCCCAGGAAATCCCTCGACGCCTTCCCCGGCAAGACTCCCAGGATCGACGGCAAGCTCTCCAAGGGCGAATGGGCCGATGCAACACCCATCACTGGCGTCCTCGATTGGGCCCACACTTTTTCTCCCACCACTGACCCGAAAGACCTCAACCTCAAGGGCTGGGTCAAGCACGACGGCCAGCGCCTCTACTTCGCCTTCGAAATCGACGACGATCTTCTGTACGGCATCGACACTCCACGCTGGCTGCCTAAAGAAAACCCCAAAGCTCACGACTACGTAGACGGCAAACCCTCGCGTGAAGCCTTCCCCTGGTTTGGCGACGAGATGGAAATCCTGCTCAACGCGACCAACACCTTCAAGGCCGACGAATCAGTTGAAGGCAATGGCCGCTCCTGGCAGATGGTCGTAAACCTGACAAAAAGCCGCCTCGGTGGCATCGGCAAGGGTGGCCTGCTGGAAGGCGAACCCCGTCGAGACGCCAAAGCCTTCGCCACATACTCAAGTTGGATCGACACCAAAGCGATGATCGCCGCCACAAGCGTCAAGCCCAACCGCAAAGGCTACATCATCGAATGGTCGATCGCGCTCAACCCTTGCGTGGAAGTCGAACCCGGCAAGTTCTGGTCCCCCTCGATGGGCGACCGTGAAGTCGGCATCAACATCGCCCTCGGAGACCTCGACACGCCTGAATCCGGCACCGGCAACTTCGGCAATTTTCACCACGAAGACTGGTTCTCCGGTGGAGCCAAAACCCGCACCCAGCTCAACAACTTCGGCTCACTCCACCTGCGCGCTAAACCAGCTCCAAAACGCTAAGCGCGGGCCGGCATAAACCAAAACCTACGAAAGCGCAATTAAACTCAGACCGAAAGTCCCTCATCGCCACTACCCCCTCAACGAACAAACGCTGAAAAATCTCAACTAGAATCGAAGCACCATGACGACTCGTCGAATGTATTTTGCAGCGCTCTGTTCTTGCCTGCCTTTGCGGGCTCAATTCAAAGACATTTTCGGCAAGCTCAAGGCCAAACCAAACGGCGGTAAAAACGGCTTGGGCATCAAAGAAGCGCTCACAATCGGCATCACCAACGCAGTCGGTCTCGCCTCCAAGCCTGACGGATTCTTCGCAAACAGCCTTATCAAAATCTTGCTACCCGAAAAGTTAAGGCCCATTGAAAAAGGTCTCCGAATGGTTGGAGGAGGCAAGTTGATCGATGATTTCGTCTTGGGAATGAACCGGGCAGCAGAAAAAGCCGCTCCAGTCGCGAAAGAGATCTTCCTCGGTGCGCTCAAGCAAATGACAATCACCGACGCCCTCCAACTCCTGAAAGGGGGCGATACAGCAGCTACCGACTTTTTCCGCAAGACCACCACTGAGCCGCTGGTCAGGGCCTTTCGTCCGCCAATCGTTGAATCAATAGAATCGGTAGGGGCAATGAAGGCTTACAACGACATGACGGCCCGATTCAAGCAAATCCCCTTCCTGAAAGCGGACTCCATGGACATTGAAAGCTACGTAACTACAAAGGCCGTAGAAGGCCTCTTCCTCCTCGTAGCGGAAGAAGAGAAGCAAATCCGCACCAACCCCGCCGCCCGCATTACCCCGCTCCTCAAGGACGTCTTTGGCGCAATCGGCAAGCGCTAACTAGCGACCAAATACACAGGCCGTCTCATCCGGCTCCACATACTGCTTCTTGAAGTTCTTGGCCTTCGCGTTCATACACCCCTTCAACTGCAACAACCGGATATTCCGAAACTCCACCGGATGGCTCTCACTCTGCAATCCGATATACCCCTCACTCAAGACCTTACCGTCCACCTTCACCGCCGGGTCAAACCGGTTCGCCACCCCACCCCCAATGTGTGGATACTCATACTGCAATACCTGCTCACCCTCCACAAAATGCCTAACTCTCTTCGACCCCAATACTTCAACTTCCACCTTCACCCACCCTTCCCCACGCAATATCTTCGACGTCGAATTCGTACAGTGCGACTTCACCATCGCGCCATTCATAAAAATCTCCGTCCCTGGCGTACACACATTCATCGTCGGTCGCTTCAAATCTCCGTCGTTACTCAGAAACTGCGCCTCCACCGAAATCGGCCAATCCTGATCCTTCAGGATCGATTCCGGCGACTGCGAATGCACCATCACTCCGCTATTCAAGCGCGCGTAAGCAGGCGCATCCTTCATCTGCTCACCCACGATTCGATACTCCATCGCCAACCGGTAATGTGAAAACTTCTGTTTAAAAAACAAATGCGAAAACCGCGCTCCAAAGTCCTTGTACTTGTCATAAGAAACAACAATCGCCCCGTCCCGCACCCGGAAGGTATCGCCATAGTTATCCCCCAACTCATGCCCGGCAATCTTCACTACCCAACCATCCAGATTCTTGCCGTTAAACAGCTCCACCCACTCCTGCGAATAAGCAGCGGCAGCAATCACGATTAATAGAAAAAAGCGCATAGTCCTCCCCGGACAAGCCCAATCCTATCTCATCTACTTCGCGCTCGGGCTATTCGCCTATTGAGAAAATCCGCAAACTATCCCCATGGAATGCCCCCAATTCTTGCGATCCTGTGGGTATCCCCGAATACGGTAACCACGAAACAAGGATCTAGCGAATATGCAAGGCAGCCCAAAAGTTATTAGCGTCCTAAACGAAGCGCTGCGAGAAGAACTTCTCGCCATCAATCAATATTTCATCCATGCCATGATGTGCGAAGACTGGGGTTACCTGCACCTGGCCAAGTACATTCGCAAGGTATCGATAGAAGAAATGCGCCACGCCGAATCCCTCATCCAGCGCATCCTCTTTCTCGAAGGCACACCCAACCTCACCCGCCCAATGGAACTGACGGTCGGCTCATCAGTCAAGACCCAGTTTGAGAGCGATCTGAAGCTGGAACTGGCATCTGTCGAAAGCTACAATCGTTTCGTTCGCGCCGCCAAAGAAGAAGGCGACAACGGCTCTAGAGAACTACTCGAATCCCTGCTCAAGGCCGAAGAAGCCCATGTCGACTATCTCGAATCCCAACTCGAACTCATTTCCCAGATGGGCTACGAATCCTACCTCGCCTACCAGCTCAAAGACGGAGATTAGACGAGCAGTCGCCGAAGCGCCGGCGAGGAAAGAGTGGCGTTTCAATCTATTGGCTCCATGCCGCCTTTGAGCTTGGTTGCCGC
>JBKJUN010001030.1:0-2903 GCA_046590555.1 Bryobacter sp.
ATCTCCGACCCGGAAACTTTGACCACTGCGCCTTCATCAGAGCTGCATGATCAGCCTGAGGCCATCCTCCAGTGCCGCTATCTCCTCCGAGGTGACAGTGCGCAGGCGACTCTGCACACGCTCCTTGGCTACTGCTCGTATTTGGTCACTCACCGCCACGGCAGGTTTCCCGCCACAAGCGATCGGAATCAGAATTGGCGGGCTCGCATTTGGTGAGCTCGACAGGGGAATCACAATCACTGTCCTTCGCCTATCGTTCAGCACCGTAATTGCCGGTTTCTCTCTGGCTGCACGAGGGAGAGGTTGCAGTGTTTTTGGGCGTGAGGTTAAGGTCTTTGCATCAAGGGGGTTTTCGTTTATTCCACGAATGATCTTTGTCATGAGCCTTACTTTCTCTTGGCAATCTGGACGCAAGTGGTGCTTTCTAGCGATTATTTTGTCACACTGCGCTGCAAAAGAATTAGGCATTCCAACTGGCGAGCAATCACACTTCAAGCCCCTTTCGAGAGAGCGTATCATTTCAGATTCATAATTCTCGATAAATGTCGCGAGAGTCTTTCATTGAATTCCAGGAAGCGCTGAATTCATTCCAAGTAAGCATCACCAAAGCTGGGATAAGATAAGGGCTACTTACATACCCTATGGATGTCTTCGCTCTCCGCAAAAACCTGATTGCCGATTACGAGAGCTACATCACCTCGTTCATCCGGATTCGCGATCCGCGCATCGATTTAAAGGTGCGCGAATGCCTAACCGAGGGCCTACTCTGGCCCGACCCATTGATCCAACTCAACCCCTCATTCGAGTTCGGTGGCAAAATTGATCAACTCGTCGAAGCTGGCCTCCTTCATCCTGAAAACGTCAACGTATTTCGCAGTGATAAGGACAAAGGCCCCGGCAAACTCCTTCGCCTTTACACACACCAAGTCGAAGCAATCCGTCGCGCCCGCCTCAATCGAAACTACGTTCTAACCACTGGCACCGGCTCTGGCAAAAGCCTCTCGTACATCATCCCCATCGTCGACCACGTCCTGCGCAACGGTTCGCAAAAGCGCATCCAGGCCATCGTCGTTTATCCGATGAACGCCCTAGCCAACAGTCAGTTCAACGAGCTCTCAAAATTCCTTTGCGAAGGCTATCCCAACAAGCAAGGCCCCGTTACCTTCCGTAGATACACCGGTCAGGAATCTGATGCCGAACGCAACGAGATCTGCGCCAACCCGCCAGACATCCTCCTGACAAACTACGTGATGCTGGAGCTGATCCTCACCCGCCGCCACGAAGATCGCCTCGTCCGCGCCGCCCAGGATCTCCGCTTCCTCGTCCTCGACGAACTCCACACCTATCGCGGCCGCCAGGGTGCCGACGTCGCCCTCCTTGTCCGCCGCTGTCGCGAGTTCTTCCACGCCAAACAACTCCAGGTCGTTGGCACATCCGCAACCCTCGCCTCTGGCGGCACCTACGATGACCAGCGCACCCAGATCGCCAAAGTCGCCACCCTCCTATTCGGCGCGACAGTGGACGCCCCAGACGTCATCGGCGAAACCCTCGAACGCACCACGGCGGAGTTCGCTCAAGACGACGCCCCGTTCAAAGCCGCTCTCACCAATCGCCTGACAGACTCCTCTTATAAACCCTCCTCACTCTTCGAGGAATTCCGCCACGACCCTCTCGTCCGTTGGATCGAAACCGAACTCGGCATCCAACGGGACCAAGTCTCAAAACGCCTCGTTCGCAAGAAACCCCAACCGATCATCGGTGCCAAAGGCATCGCCAAAACGCTTTCGGACTTCACCGGCGTTGATTCCGTTCTTTGCCAACAAGCCCTCGAAGCCACGCTTCTCGCCGGCTACCAATGCGAAAAGAACCCCGAAACCGGCTTCCCTCCCTTCGCCTTCCGCCTCCACCAGTTCATCAGTCGTGGCGACACCATCTACGCTTCGATCGAGAAAGAATCTGATCGCTATCTCACTCTCAATCGCCAACAATTCGTTCCCGGCGACCGCTCGAAAATTCTTATCCCCCTCGTCTTCTGCCGCGAATGCGGGCAGGAGTACTACTGCGTTCGCCGCGTCGAAGATCCCGCCACCCACCTCGCCACATACCAGCCGCGAGAGCTCAATGACCGTCTCGCCGACGATCATTCCCAGCCTGGCTTCCTCTACTTCTCGACATCCAGGCCATGGCCGCCCAACGCTAGCCAGGAAGAACTGGAACGCCTCCCCGACGACTGGATCGAAGACGGCCCCAATGGCCGCCGCCCCAAGAAAGACCGCAAAAAGAGCATCCCCCTACCCGTCGCCGTCACTACAGAAGCGGCCAACGGTGCCGGCGGTCTCCCCGGCCATTTCCTCCAAGCGCCCTTCCGCTTCTGCCTATGCTGTCGCGTCTCCTACGACTTCCGCACCACCTCCGATTTCGGAAAACTCACCTCCCTCGGCTCAGAAGGCCGCAGCACCGCCACCACGATGCTCAGCCTCTCTACCATCCGCCACCTTCGCAAAGAAGGTAGCCTTGAGGCCGCCTCCCAAAAGCTCCTCAGCTTCACCGACAACCGCCAGGACGCCTCCCTCCAGGCTGGCCATTTCAACGACTTCATTGAGATCGGCCTCCTCCGCTCCGCCCTCCTCAAGGCCTGTCAGGATTCCGGCAACGATGGCCTGTCGCACGAGGTCCTCACCCAGAAAGTCTTCGACGCACTCGCCCTCGACATACGCCTCTATGCCAGGAATCCTGAAGCCCGCTTCGCCGCATTGCACCAAATCCAAAAAGCCCTCCGCGACGTCATCGGCTACCGCCTCTACTTCGACCTCCGCCGTGGCTGGCGCGTCACCTCTCCCAATCTCGAACAATGCGGCCTGCTCGAAATCGAATATCAGTCCCTCCGCGATCTCTGCGCCGAT
>JBKJUN010001053.1:0-2097 GCA_046590555.1 Bryobacter sp.
GCTCCCGTGATGGCCGTCCCCGATGCAAAGCGGTGGTCAGTCCACCGCAGAAGGCTCCCAAAAAGGAAGGTCCGATTCTTGATGGCAGGTCCGCCAAAGGTCCCTCCAAATTGATCCTCAACTCGCCAGGGTGCTTTTGCGAAACTCCGCTTGTCCAGGTTCGTACGGCTGTTCATGACATTACTGTTGTAAGACCAATAAGCAGTGCCGTGCATTTGATTCGTCCCCCCCTTGGTCAGGATGTTTACAACAGAACCGGCTGCACGCCCGTATTCGGGAAGGAACTGGTTGGTGATCAGGCGAAATTCAGCGACAAGATCAGGATTGTTGATTTCCTGCACAAGCCCTGACACCGAGGAGTTGTTTGAATCCGCCCCGTCGATCATAAAGTTGTTTGATCGCAGGCGCATGCCGTTCACCGAGAAGTTCACACCACCAGAGGAAGGAGATGCGTTACCGCTGGATAATTGGCTTACCCCAGGCGCCTGCAGGACCATGTTCAGAATGTTGCGGTTCGGTGCAAGTGGCAGTTCCGAGATTCGCTTGGCATCAATGTTAAAGCCCACCTCAGCATTGGTGGTATTGATCAACGGAGCCTCTGTCGTCACCGTAATGACTTCGTTCGCGGAAGCCACCTGCAAGGATACATTCAACTCCGCCTGCTGGTTCAATTGCAGCCGGATAGGCCGGCGGACATACTTGCTGAAGCCCACCTTTTCTACAACCAGTTCATACTCCCCAGGCGGCAATAGTGGAATGCGATAATTACCAGCATTGCTGGAAGTGGTGTTGTAGGTGAGGCTTGTGGAAAGGTTACGAGCTGTAATCTTAGCGTCTGCAATAGCAGCAGTGCTCCCGTCAATAATCGTCCCAAGCATCTCGGACGTTGTCTGTCCATAAGTGGTTGCAACAGCCAGAAAGCCAAGAATTATGGCCGTTGCGGTGGCAAAGATGTTTCTAGTGTTTAACATTGTGAAATCTCCCTTAGAATTACAAGACAAATTAGATGCGGATGAGGACCGTCACTGAACGTTGATCGTAAATGCCGGTCCAGCCATCCAGGCTGCGCTCACTTGAACCTGGGCGTTTCCCTTTGCCGTGCCCGGCGGCACCTCAAAGTTCACCTGGAAGCCATCAGTGGTTTTGGGATAGCCAACGGCTGCAAGCAGCTTGGCTGCGGTTCCATTTATCGTTACGGCAACCGGCGAATTAGCCGTCGCCAGTGGAGAGGCCGGAAATGGTTGGCCGGGGTCAACACCTGGACGGGTGGGTCCGAGGCCAGTCGCAACCATCACCAGAATCTCACCCGCTTTTGCCGGATTGGCAGCCGACACCGGGCTAAAGTCCGAATGAGAAATCGCCACAATCTGAGGTTTTTCGGCTGGATAGAGAGTCAGGACGTTAGCTGCGGTTCCTCCTCCATTGATGCGGCGGTAAGCAGGATCTTCAACGAGTGATGCCGAGCGGTTGGCGACGGATACCGTTGGGTTTGTGCTTCCGGCAAAACCCCGAACTCCCGCGAAGGCCCCGGTACCCCCTGTGATGACCAGGTTCGCCGAAGTTTGCAACGCGGGTGCCCCGGGAGGTGGCGTACCTCTGGAAAGTCCCTGGGCCGTGATCGTGCCAATAGCAACACCGTCGGTTCCCAGAATTTCATACCAAACGAAGATCAAAGAAGTCCTAGTCACATCCGCGATGGACTGCCCCGTTGTAAGTGTCGGGACGGTGTTGAGCCTTGTATAGCGGATGATGTAGGTTCCCTTGACGGCCTGGCCATTTGCGGCGACGATGTCCCCGAGGCCAGTACCGTCTTGGAAAGTATTTTGCAGAACGCCCGGTGTTATCGCGGAACTGGTTGCCGCCTTGGTCACATCGGCAATGTCGTTGTTGTAGTTGACCAGGTTGTCAAGCTCCAGTCGGAGGACTTGGGGCGTCCCCAGTTGAGCAATAGCGTCTTGGCTGAAGATCCCGATGCAGGACAACAGTACTAAGCAGGTGAAATTGATTCGGTTTAGCATTTTAAAGTTTTCTTTCTTTGTAGGCAAGTCGAGTAAGTGTCCGGCCTGGTTGGTTGCCGAAGATATATATATTTCGATT
>JBKJUN010000047.1:0-11788 GCA_046590555.1 Bryobacter sp.
AACCATAAATCATCACGGTTTTGCGAACTGGTTCGGCGGGCTTTAACACAACTGGGGGCGGTGCCGGTACAACGGCTGCGACTGTATCGGTTTGCGTCTTGGCCTTGGGTTTGACCGAACCTGGTATCAGGCTGCTGGCCATAATCTTGTCGATGTCGGACTGCTCGATGGAGATCGCCGCACGTACTAAATTTCCTGAAGCGCTGATCTCTACCATTTTGTCCATGTCCACAGGGAAGATCTCGGCCTGATTCGAATTCAATTTCGTCATCGCGATGGCACCCTTCATCAGGGTTAACATTTGTGTTGCTGCTTTTGGGTTGATTGTCTGTAACTGAACATCCATCGTTACATTGCGGCGAATGGCCATTCCAAGTGAGAAATTCTTAACTTGGCTCGCCATCTGAGCAATTGGGTCTTCCTGTTTGGAGTTTCCTGCATTCAGGTTCAGCGGTGCTGTGTTCCCAACAAACCACACATCATTTGCGGCCTCAAGATCTCTTGCTCTTTCAAAGAGCGGGTTGGCTTGAGGGGTAAGACCGGTTTCCATTCGTTCGATGGCAACACGCAGAGGAGCCTCTTCGCCAATCAGGATATGTTTGTTGTCATAAAGTGCAAAGGCCGGTTTGCCTGCCGGCATTTCCATCGTGAACTGCACTTTCTGGAAGCCCGGCTTTTTTGCTGGTGCCGCTTTACCCTTCGGAGGAAGCAGAACTTTGGTTTTGCCCCATTGCTCCAGGCGAAGGCCATTTTGCGCAGCAATCTCAATCAATTTATCAGCCTCAAAGCGACCTTGAACCAGCATCATCAAATCACTGCCCTTATTGTGCTTTGACACCGCAGAAAGGTGAATGGAATCAATCTGATCCATTAGTGGTTCGAGGGCCTTGAGATCTCCGAGATTTCCTTTGAGTTCCTTCTTCATGGAAGCACCGAAAGGGCTCTTCAGCAACCACTTAACGTCCACCCCGAGAAGAATTTCAGATTGAGGAAAAGCGAAGCGAAAGTCCGTTTCGCCGTTTAAAAGGAAAGCGGAAAAGGCGATGGTGAAAAGATAGCGTTTGAAAAACATGGTTGCTCATTTGAGCTATCGGCTGAGTCCACAGAGTTCTGTAGAATAAACCCATGTACCTACGCCGATCTTTGCTCGCCGCCCCCCTTCTGCTTGGGGCCCAGGAATCGAAGTTTCGGGTCGCTATTGTAGGAACCGAACATGGTCACGTCAACGGCTTCCTGAATGCAGCCAAGAAGCGCAACGATGTCGAAGTAGTGGGGCCGATCCCATTTGAGGATCGAGAAAAACTACGCAATGAAAAGGTGGAAGCTGTTGCCTGCTTCGCGTCAACAGACCGTCATCTGGAGGTCGCCAAACTGTGCGCATCGCTCAAGCTGCCGATGATGATGGAGAAGCCACTTGCCACTACCAATGCAGATGCGCAAGAGATGTCCAAGCTATCTGCCAGGGCGGGCATTCCGATCTTTGTAAATTATGAAACCACCTGGTACAAGAGCCATGCAGAATTGTGGCGATTTTTCAAGCAGGAGAAAGCGGCAGGACGAATCCGCAAAATGGTGGCCATGGACGGCCATGCCGGGCCAAAAGAAATTGGAGTTGGACCCGAATTCTTTTCCTGGCTCACCGATCCGGTTAGAAACGGCGCCGGTGCACTCTTCGATTTTGGTTGTTACGGGGCCAATCTCATGACCTGGATGATGGACAATCAGCGGCCACGTCGAGTAGTGGCTAGCGTCAAACGAAACAAACCCGAGATCTATTCGAAGGTAGACGATGAAGCAACCGTACTGGTGGAATACGATGAAGCGCAGGGAATTATCGAAGGGAGTTGGAATTGGCCGTTCAGCCGCAAAGATTTCGAGATTTACGGAGAGAAGGCTTATGCGCATGCCTATGGTGGAAACAGTGTGAGAAGACGTCGAAGTGGAGAGAAAATCGAAGAGGTATTTGTTCCTGCAGACCTTCCGGCCGACGAGGCCGATTCCATCTCTTATTTGAAGGCAGTGGCGCGGAGGAAGATGAAGCCCGGTGGGCTCTCCAGTCTTGAGAACAATCTGATTGCTACCGAAATTCTAGTTGCTGCCAGAGAAAGCGTCCGCACAGGGCGCGTTATTAGCTTGCGCTAGCGCAGGGCAGGGGATTGAGCATAAGCTTCATAAACCTGATCGAAAACACGATTCCAGGAGTTTTCCGTAGCGTGTTGCCGGGCTGCTTGTCCCATTTTGGAGCGTAAAACTGGATCTGCCTGAAGCCGCATTAAAGCTTTGGCAAATCCGGAAGAGTCTTCGGCGACAAAGCCTGTTTCACCTTCTTGGACTTGAAACTGCGGGCCACCGCCCTTTGCCACAACAACCGGCACACCTGAGGCCATTGCCTCCAAAATCACCAATCCGAAGGTATCGGTATGTGACGGAAACACGAAAGCGTCCATATCGGCGAAGGCATTGGCTAAGGCATCACCGCGCAATACGCCAGGAAGCTCTGCGTATTTCAGATTTGCCGCCAACCACTTTCTCTCGCTGCCTTCGCCCACCAGAACGAGACGGTAGTTGCTCATGCCTAATCTCTCGAGGGTTGCTTCCAGTTCTGCAAAGAATCTGACGTTCTTTTCTGCTGTCAATCGACCAACATAGCCAATGGTAAATGGCCCTGGCGAAGAATTTCGACGCTCCGGAGTGAACCTTTGCAGATCTACGCCATGCAGCATCAGGGAACAAGGTTTGCCAGTTCTCCGTTCCAGTAGGTCAACCAGTTCGGCATTCGGAGCCATGTTGCAGCAAGGGATGTGATAAAAGCGGGCCAAGGCAATCAGGCTTAACTTTTCTGTCTTCTCACTTAGGCTTTTTGAGATTCCAGACGGTAAAAAGGACAGCCCCTTGGCTACCCGGCGCGCAGCATATTCGTGAAGGTTGGTATGCCAGGATCCAACCAATGGAATCTTGTTTCTGTGCGCAATATGTGCCCCCAGAATCCCAATATCTCCTGGGCCAGTGATGTGGATGAGGTCTGGTTTGAATGCCTGAATTTGTTCGGTCACATGCTTTGTGTAGCGGGTGAGCAAAGGGTCGCAATACAAGTCCTGGTCGAGCCGAAAGGAAGCAAACCCACGCCGGAGACTCACGTCTGTCACGCTTCCGCTTCTTACAACTTGTGTTTGTACTCCGCTGTGAACGCACAAGAAGGGCAGGCCATGACGCTCGGCATATGCTGAGAATTCCCGGCTCAGGCTCGCAACGCCGTTGGGCTCCAGATAGGAATCAGTAAAGAACGCAGATCTTATGGGGGCAGACACTAAGGTCTTTTGAGCATAAGCGAGTAAGCACCGCTACAGTGCATTCTCTGGAAGAATTTGTTTCAGATGATGCGTCAAGTGCCGCACGTAATCAGTAGCCAGGAATTCCAGCGTCACCGGAGCATCAGCACCAATTTGACAGCTCACCTTGCGACCTTGAAGGGGGATCCGTTCGATCACATGAGCCAGCAAAGTATTGTAGTTGGCCCACAATTCCAGAAGTGTAGCTGCCGGGAACGATTCGTAGGACTGTACCTCAACAAAGCCATCACTATCGTAGGCAGGAAATTCAAGGGATGGTTGCAGCAAAGCGCGAACGAAGCGCTGATGATTGTTCGATGCAGAATCCACCAAATGTCCCAGAATTTGCACGCGACGCCACTTGCCCGGAGCATAAGGCTCCTGCCATGCGATGTCCCTGGCCAGACGTTGGACCAACTCAATCAGGGTGCGAAGTTCATTGGCTGGTTGATTCATAGCAGCCGAAGATTAGCACGCCTAGAGTGTAAAGGGCCAGGATCTGCTTAGCGGATCGTTGGCCGCCCCCAGCCCAGCAGGTAGGAAGTCATAGGTATCGTTCATCCAGTTGGAGAGGCGCCGTTCGAGATCCTGCCTCGTATCGCTGTGTACCGGCGATTCCACTAGATTGTTTAATTCCAGTGGATCCTCGGCTAAATCGAAGAGTTGTACGACTGGTCGAGTGGGGCTGAAGAGCTGCCTCAGGTGCAGAGGGGTCTCTGATCTCCGTCGAGCCAGCATTGCCTGCCAGGTTGGGCTGCCTTCCAGGTCTGATGGGGGCCTGTATGGAAAGTGAGGCGCAGCGTTGAAGATGAACTTGTGCCGATCCGTGCGAATAGAGCGCATTGGGTCAAAGGTGTCATGCCAATTTCTTTCGCTGAACACCTCAGTTCTGGCCTGGTAGGGCTGGTTCAGTAATAGCGGCAGAAAGGATCGTCCCTGCATTTTCTTGCTCTGCTCGATACCGGCGGCGTTCAGCCAGGTTGAAGCAAAGTCTACATGCCCAATCATCTCCCGCTTTACTGAACCAGCCGCGATCTTGCCGGGCATCCAGGCAATCATAGGGACATGGATGCCCGCTTCATAGAGAGTTCCCTTGGCCCGTGGGAAAGGCATGCCGTTATCGCCGGTAAAGAGCACCATCGTATCGTTTGAGTTGCCTTGAGACGCGAGGAGATCCATGATTTGGCCGACCTCTGCATCCATACGAGCGATGAAATCATAATAGTGAGCCAAGTCCTGCCGGACCGCAGGCCAATCTGGAAGCCACTTTGGAACCTGCACCGTCTTTGGATCATGTGGAGGATTGAATGCACCTGGCATGTAGGGTCGATGAGGGTCGGTAAATCCCACCTGGAGCCAGAATGGTTTGTCTTTCGGTTTGGAATCGAAGAAGATCTTGAAGCTAGCCTTGGAATCACCATAGAAATCAAGTCGTTTCTGAAAACCAACTCCCTGATGATGTTTGCGGAAGATGCCCGTGTGGTAGCCCTTTTGTTTCAGCGAGTCGATAATAGTGGGCTCCCAATCGGGCAGAGGCACATGAAGGCGACTTGTCGAGGTGGTGTGCGGAGTGCAGCCGGTAAAAAGGCTCGAACGATTGGGACTGCATTGTGGACTAGTAACGAAGCATCGTTCGAATCGCATTCCTTCGCGTGCCAATTTATCAAGATGTGGCGACGTTACCGCGCGATTTCCGTAAGATCCCAGATCGGCAGCGGTATGGTCGTCCGAAATCAGGAAGACAAAGTTCATTGGCTTCCCAGAGTTTCTTTGAGCTAGGAGTGAGGCGGCTGCTGAGTTTTGTAGAAATTCACGACGATCCATAGTTACCTAGTCTAGTAAAGGTTTCACTATATAATGTCGATAGCCCTCTTTATGGAATCCGTCGAGTTAAGACTCGAGCTCTTACGCAAAAATCAGAACGCCGATGGCGGCTGGGGATACTTTCCCGGCAAGCTAAGCCGCGTGGAGCCAACTTGTTATGCTCTCCGTGCGGTGGGCTCAAGCGATCCTGCCTGGATGCCAGGGATTCGATATCTGGCCAGTTGTCAGGAACAATCCGGAGGGCTCAATCCTGGCCAGGGCATACCGGGCGCAACCTGGGTTACGCAACTTGCTTTTCCATTACTCAAACAAGCCAACCTGGAAGCGAAATCACTGGAATCAGCAGCTAACTGGATTCTGAACACCGAGGGTGCCGAAGGAGGCGTTCTGCAGCGGATTCTGTACTCGCTTGGCAAGTCGAAGGTGGAGCAGGATCCTCGGTTGAAGGGTTGGCCCTGGAGACCCGGCAACAACAGTTGGGTAGAACCTACGGCTCATGGTTTGTTGGCCCTCCACTGGATGAAGGGGTACGCACCTGAGGCAGGGATTCGCTATAGGCGTGAGATTGCGACGAAGATGCTGCTGGACCGCCGTTGTATGGATGGAGGCTGGAATTATGGCAACAAGAAGGTGCTTGGAGAGACTCTTCCTTCTTATCCTGAAACGACAGCATTGGCCTTGCTTGGTCTTGCTGCCAGTTCCCACGATTTGAAGGCGAGCCTTGAGAGGGCAAAGGCTCATTTGGCAGACTCCAAGGGAACCTACGGTCGTGCCTTGCTCAGTTTGGCCTTGCGGATCCATGGCGAGAAGGTTGAATATGAAACTCAGCATCCATTAGGACATCCGAGCCGGAACCTCATGCTGGCATCGATTGAGGTTCTTGGTTTTAAGGCAGGCAAGGAGACCTTTCTGCCGTGAAGCGACGTGATTTACTGGCTACTGCAGCCCTATCCGGAATGGCGTGCAGTAAGAGAGACGCAGAAGTGAGGATGCCCTTGGAAAAATCAACTGTCGCTGTAATCAAGGCCTCAAGCTATGAAACAGAATTGCTCAGCCGGCTCGAAGAAGGAATGCGCGAAGCATGGCCTGCGGCACCAGCTTCTGTTCGAGACAAGGTTGTTCTTCTGAAGCCGAATCTAGTCGAGTTCGATCAGAATACCTGTATCAATACCGACCCAAGGCTGGTTCTAGCCTGCCGGGAGCTCTTCCTGAAGCTGGGTGCAAAATCCGTACTCATCGCCGAAGGTCCTGGACATCGGCGTGACACCTGGGATCTGGCCGACCAGGCGGGCTATCGGAAGATCCTCCCGGATTTTGATGATCGATTCGTAGATCTGAATCTCGATGACGTCAGAAGCGTGAGAGCCTACGGCGATTCGATGGACCTGTTCCTTCCTAAAACAATTCTGGATGTCGATTTGGTAGTAAGTGTGGCGAAGATGAAAACTCACCACTGGGCAGCAGCCACGCTGAGCATGAAGAACTTCTTCGGTGTCGTGCCAGGTGCGATCTATGGCTGGCCCAAGAATCTCTTGCACTACCAGGGAATCGACCAATCGATCGTTGAGTTGAACCGCATCATACGCCACACTTTTGCCATCGTTGATGGAATTGTAGCGATGGAAGGAAATGGCCCCATTCAGGGAACACCCGTCAGTGCTGGAGTTGTGGTGATGGGTAAAGACTTGGCAGCGGTGGATGCTACCTGTGCCCGTTTGATGAAACTCGACCCTCTGAAAATCAAATACCTCAAGGATTCTGCTGCTTTACGAATTCCAGGTTTGGGGGCGATCGAAGAAGCCCAGATCGAGCAGCGTGGGGAAACGATCAGTTCACTCGCCCGCCCATTTGCAGTAATCGATGACTTTGCTGGTTTGCGGCTGGCTTGAAGCGGTTAGAATGAAGGTTGGTTATGCGTCGCTGGATCTTCTGGGAATTCGCTCGCGCCAGTTGGCAATACGACTTGGTCGTTGCTCTTCTGCTGGCGTTCATCTTCTTCACCCCTCGGGAATTTTTTCGCGATCAACCTCGCGCATCAAACGTAGTGATGGTACCCGCCCCCGACGGCGGATCCGTCTTCTATATTGACCCCCATGCATTGGGGCAAGTGAGTGAAGAGCGGCGAACAGCGGAGGCGACACAATTGATTGCCCAAGAATATAAGGAAAAGTGGGCTGTGGTTCGGTTGGAGACTCTTTTTGACGCCGAAAATGAGGTGAAAGGATACCTTGCTTATGCAAAGCGTTAGTCTCATCCTGGCCTGCGCAGTGGCAGGCTTTTCCGCGCCTTTAAGCTTGACCGAGATCCTGGCCAAACTCGATCAGAACGCTAATACTTTTCGGTCTATGAGTGCGAAACTCGAACGGGTGGATTACACCGCCGTGCTCAAGGATGCGAGCAAAGAGTCAGGCACGATCCTTATGCTCAAAAAGAGGGCTGGCGTAGTAGAGATGCGGATTGATTTTACTAGCCCGGATGCCAAACAGATCAGTTATGCCGACAAAAAGGTGCAAAGCTATCTTCCCAAGATCAATACGGTGCAAATCCTTGATGTGGGCAAGATCGACAGTCTGATCAGTCAGGGCGTCTTGATCGGTTTTGGTACTACTTCCAAGGAACTGAAGAAGGCCTATTCGATTCGAGTGCTGGGCGAAGAATCGATCAACTCGAAACTGGCTACTAAACTTGAACTGATTCCCAGGGCAGACTCGCCTCTGATGAAGGTAAAAAAGATCGAAGTCTGGCTCTCAGAAAGCGATGGCTATCCAGTGCGGCAGAAACTTTATCAAGGTGCCGGCGACTACAATCAAGCCACTTATTCTGATCTCAAAATCAACCCGTCTATGCAGGAGTCAGATGTCCGGTTGAACTTGCCCAAGAACGTTAAGAAAGAATTTCCCGGCAAGTAAAAATGGCTGCCGAGCGCATCCATGCCTCCCAGGGTCGACTGGGTTTTCTGGACTGGACTCGAGGCCTTGGTGCCCTGATCATGCTGCAGGGTCATGTCATGCATAGCTTCTTGGCCAAAGATTTGCGTGGCGGTTCCGCCTTTGTCATTTCGCAATTTATTGGTGGAATGCCTCCGGCCTTTTTTCTGTTTCTGACTGGTGTCACCCTTGGCTTCCTGATGGACAGCCTTTCTAACAAAGAGGCTTCGCTCTGGAATCGAGTCACTGCAGCGCTATATCGGGCACGCTATTTGTTTGTGATTGCCTTTCTCTTTCGATTGCAGATGTGGGCTTTTGCCTGGCCATACGCGCCCTTCGACGATATCTTTCGAGTCGACATTCTAAATTGCATGGGCTTCACAGTGGCAGCTCTCTCCTTCCTGGTGATTTTTGACACCAGGCAACGCGTGCTTTATGCGGCGATTGTCGGCTTATTGATAGCATGTGCTTCGCCGCTTGTTTCCAATGCTGACTGGTCGGGTCTTCCTGCTTTGATCAAACAGTATCTTGCCCCGGATGCGAATTTCTTCAGTTTCTTTCCGTGGGGGGCCTTTCTTGCCTTTGGCATTTCGGCCGGCAGCGTCATCCGTATCGTTCCATCTGATGAATACGGAAAGATGATGCAGTGGTCGGTATTGCTGGGCCTTGCCATGATTCTTGTTTCCAACTATTTTTCGAACATCCCTTACTCGCTTTACCAAAAGAGCGACTTCTGGTTGGACGGCCCGGGACTGATCCTGATCAAGACTGGAGTGGTACTTGTTCTGGCTGGCTTCGGCTTCCTCTGGATGACATTTCAGAGCGGTCGTTGGAACTGGATTGCCACTCTCGGCCAGCACAGTCTCCCTGTCTATTGGCTTCATATTGAACTGGTCTACGGACGATGGCTTGGGTTCTGGAAAGAGACTCTTTCGCTCGGCCAAACCATGGTCCTGTCCGGAATTGTAATCGCCCTTATGGTCGCTCTTGCCGAGATGAAGGGCAGATACGACCGCGGTGAATGGGCGGCCCTACGATTGGCTATCGGAAAATACTGGCCGCTCGGAGCCTGAGCAGCCGCATCCGGTATACTCAGGCCCATGGCCGCCAAATATGAAGTAAAAAAAACCAAAACTGGATTTGTCTTCAATCTCAAAGCTCCCAATGGAAAGTACATTTTGAGCAGTGAAGTTTACGATGAGAAGAGAAGTGCGATGAATGGCGTAGCGAGTGCGCAGAGGAACTCCGGAGCCGAACGTCAATACGAGACTCGTCAGTCCAAGAAGAAGGAACCTTACTTCGTACTTCTCGCCAAAAATGGTGAAATCATAGGCAAGAGTGAGATCTACAACAGCAAAAAGGGTTGCCGGAATGGCATTGCTTCCTGCATGAAATTCGGCCCTGAGGCCAGGGTCGTAGATCTGAATCCGGTCTAAATTAAAGCCTTCAGCATATCGAGCGCATTCGGTGAATCGCTGTGCACACAAATCGTATCGCTGAAGCGTTTAAGTTCAAGCATCTGGCAACGGGCTTCCTCTGGTTCGTGAATCAAAGCATCTGGGGAACTGCGTGGGACCAAAAGCCCTTCGGTCGTATATCGACGGTCCGCAAATGCTTCTCGAAGCACGACGAATCCCTGGCGACGAAACACTCCAACCATCACACTCTTGGCCAAACCAACAAGAAATACATCCTTCAGAACTTTTCGCACCCCCTTTGCGATGGCCTCGGCAACTTCTCCGTTCTCTGCAGCTTCGTTGTAGAGCGCCCCATGTGGTTTGACGTGATAAAGCGCCAGGCCGGCAGCCTCGGCTGCCTCTTTGGCGAAAGCAACTTGAGCTGAAACCAGGTTTGAAATTTCCGCTGCGTTGTATTCGATCCCAAAAAGTGGCCGTCTACCAAAATGATCTGGATCAGGGTATCCAGGATGAGCACCAGCTCTTACCTTAGCTTCGTAGCATTGCCGCATCGTAAGCCGTGTCAAGGTGGCAGTTCCGGCGTGTCCGCCACAGCAAACATTCGCTAGATGGATCAATGACAAAATTCGTTGCTGCCTGCCATCGGCAGCCATCAACTCACTTTCACCCAAATCGCAGTTGATCAACACTTCAATCACCCTATCCCTGCGCCTGCCACCACTCAGCCTGCCGCTTGAGTAGCTGTCGAGCGGTCTCAATACTCACCCGGCCGAAGCGTATCTCTTCTCTTGGCCGGAGTTGTCCGAACGTTTCAAAGTCTGCCCGGATTACCGATGCCAGAATTGGATAGCCACCTGTGGCCGGATGGTCCACACCTAAAACTTGAGGAATGCCGGATGGTGGAACCTGGATCGCCCCATGCCACGCCCCGCAACTGGGCAATGGATCCTTCGGACTTGGCACAGCAAGGCCATCGAGTCTCAACGCCATTCTACTGGAGTACTCAGTCACACGATAAATGGTTCCAGTCAGCAAAGAAATGGCCTCAGGTGCAAAGAGTGAAAGATGGGGGCCGTCAACAACTCTCAAAACTTTAGAAGCGCCGCTGTAGAGTGGGGAATGAGAATGCTCTCTCAATTGTCGAATCTCAAAATTGGCAGCGGGATTCAGACCAATTTCATCACCGCGTTGAATCACCATTCCACCTAATTTGCTTTGAACATGGGTTGCAGCGCTTCCGTTCCAGGAGGAAACAGCCAATCCGCCCTGGAATGAGATGTATCCACGAAGTCCGCTCCGACAATAGTCACCTTGCAGAGTGGCTCCGGGACGAACTTCTATCGTCCGTCCGAGAGGAAGTGGCCGGTTATCCAGCTTCCAACCGAAATCGGCACCAGCCAGACCAATGCGGGTCGACTCGCGGAATAGAATCCGTGGTGGCTTCATCGTCACTTCGAGAGATGGCATGCCAGTTGAATTTCCCGCAAGATAGTTGGCTTCTAAAAAACTCATAGGCGCCATCGGGCCCGCTTCGCTTAACCCGTAGCGAGCCAGCCCACGACGGGGTTGGTCCTGGATCGTCGTAAGAAATCCTGCATCGATAACTTTTACCATGCCGATGGATTCGAAGGATAAAACCGAATCTGCGCTCCGATCGTGAACAGTGAAAACTGCCTACGTTGTGTGTCGATGATCTTGGCCGGAGTGCGTCCAAGAATTCTCCAACCGCCGGGTGATTCGGTCGGATAAATCCCACATTGTGCCCCTGCAAGCGCAACGCTTCCTGCCGGCACTTTGAGTCTAGGAGAATCCAATCGAGGCATACTCCACTTCGAGGGCCATCCGAATAGATAGGCGAAGCCCGGCAAAAATCCGAAAAAAGCCACTGAATAGGTCTGCTCGCAATGTGCTTCCACCAATTGCGAAACGCTCATGCCAAAGCGATCCGCACAAAAGGGCAGGTCTGGCCCATACTCGCCGCCATAGAATACCGGTATTTCAATTTGTTGCGTAGCGGGAAGTTCTATCTGGCCAACTTGTTCCAAGCAAAAGTTGATGTGTTCGATTACTTCGGCGGACCGTAGCATCAAGGGGTCAAACTCAACCAAAAGGCTAGAGTATGCGGGCGTGTATTCTTCAATTCCCGCCAGCGGTGACAGATCGAGAAGCGCTACCAGGCGATGGACTCGCTGGACAAGATCCGGACGCAAGTCGGCCTGCCTGCTTGTCCCAAACTCGACAAGAATCGCCGCCTCGCTGGCGATCAAAAACTGGGGTGATTCCATCTAGG
>JBKJUN010000073.1:0-1661 GCA_046590555.1 Bryobacter sp.
GTCGTCATTCATACGAATGCGACGCGGCCCGATTGCGCCAAGATGAAGCCAGAGTGATCCTGCTCCCGGCCCGCCATTGAAGGCGATACAGAGTGGCCGGTTTGGTGTTCCCTCGACGGTATAGGCAACGAAGAAGAGGCCAGCCTCAGCTTCACCGATCGAATTTTTGATCGGCATCATTCCTGTGCTCGCCTTGTAGGCGAGTGCTTTACCGTTCAACTTGATCTCATGGTTGGTGACAACCAGAGGTTCATCCTTGTAAGGTTGCGTGGGGACCGTAGACGGCGGCGGCGCGGACTGAGCGAGTAGCAAGAGCAGGAACAGATTCATTGCAGACAGATTAACAAAGGCTATTTCAGCATCCGGACGCCAGTAAGGGCGAGTGCGCCTCCCACGATCGTCGGCCAGGTGATTGGCTCACCAAGCATGATGTTGCTCGTGAGGACGCTGAAAATCGGGACGAAGTTGAGGAAGACGGAGGTACGGGCAGCACCGATTTGTTCCAGGCCACGAAGATAGAGAAGGAATGCCAGTGTTGTACCAAGGAAGCCGAGATAAGCAGTTACAGCCCAAAAAGCCCCAGTGTTGAGGTTTGGGCTTGCTGGTTGGGTGAGGATCGCATAAAGGATCAGCATGGCCAGGCCGGCCCAAATGGAATAGGCGGTAGCAGGTAGCGGTTCAATCTTGTTGGCGAGGTCACGGCCAATGATCGTGTAGGCAAACCAGGCGAGAACGGCGGCTAGGATCCATAGATCCCCGGATCCGAGGCCTGTAACGAAAAGCTTCTGAGGGTCAGCTTGCGTCAGCACCAAGCCTGCGCCGGTGAGGCTGAGGGCGAGGCCACAGAGCTTCTTGAAGGTGACCTTCTCACCCCAGACGAATCGTGAGTAGATGAAGATGAACGAGGGCTGCAGGGAAGCCATGAGTGAGGCTCTGCCAGACGGCACTGTACGAAGGCCACTGAAGAAGCATATGTTGTAGAGAGCGACTCCGAAAAAGCCCATTGCAATGAGCCGGTAAGCGATGGGTCTCGACGGCTTCGGCCAGGGTCTGACGCCGAGCATTATGAGGAGCAGGCCCAGCGATCCGAAGCCGAAACGGCCAAGACTCGAATAGATCGCCGGGATCTCGGCGCGAGAGAGGATACTGCCTGCCATCCAGGAAGAGCCCCAAATTGCTGCGGTAAGAGTAAGAAGAACGTAAGGACTGCCCAAGTGCTAGGACCAACCGTAGATAGATTTCGCGTTGAGGCCACGGATCTTGATCCGGTCTGCTTCGGTGGCGAACGCGAAGAGTTGGTTCAGTTGTTGCTGTGCCTTTTGGAAGGACGGGAGGTCCATGCCGAGGCCTCCCCAGATGATTCGGTCGGGGCCGAAAGATTCGAAGACCTGTTTGACTCGGGCAGCAAGCAAGTTCGGAGAGTACTCGAGGCCTGAGAACTTCATGATAGTGTTTGGCAGCTTGGCGAGAGCGAGGACGTCCTGCCATTCGGCGTCGGTGCCCTGGTTGTTGCGGGCGAGGTGGTCGAGAATCACTTTGGTGCCCTTGAATTCAGCGGCAAGTTGGTGGATCGATTTGGCGTGCATGGGGATGAAGTGCATCTGAACCATGAGGCCAAGGTCAGTAACTGCGCGCCAGGTCTTGCGCATCTCGGGGGAGTC
>JBKJUN010000179.1:0-16628 GCA_046590555.1 Bryobacter sp.
CTGAATGATGACATGTGGCCTCGGGTATGCGATCCAGCGGGTGCGGCCATCGGGCGCTGGGTTTGGGAAGACGTTGTTGATCTGCGCGACCGCGTAAATAGGCCACCAGCGGAGGCGCGCCGGGACGTCGTTTCTGATGTAGCTGGACCAGCGGATCTCACACTGGCGACCTCGGGAATCATAGGAGCCATTCGGTGGGCGGCTGCCTTCGCTCCTGGCCGGATGGTTTTGTGAGTTGTGAGGGCCAGCGGCGAATTCCCAGACACGGTCAGTGACCTTGACGGACCAACTGTTGTGGAGGTCGCCGGTCATCACCATGACGGGTTTGCCGAGTTTGTCCCAAAACTGGATCAGTTCTTCCCGCTCGGCGAGGAAGGCCGTCCAGGCATCGTCTTTGCCGGCGATGGGGTCCTCTGAAGTGGGTGATCCGATGTGGGGAATCATCAGATTGACGGACGAGGCGAGGAAGAAGAAGTCGGCGTCAGACTTGGCCATGGAGGCCTTGAGCCATTCGTGCTGCTTCTTGCCGAGCATGAGAGGGCCCTGGCGTTTGGGGTTGTCGAAGTCGCCGAGGTCGCGCGTGCCACGGGTGTCGAGAAGATAAACTTCGACGTTGCCGACGCGGAAACTGGAGTAGTTTTGACGGCCAATCGAATAGGTTGCTTTGCCTTGAGCGGGGAACTTGGGCTTGACGCGGATTCTGTTTGCATCGAGGATGGCATCGATTTCGTAGACGCCTGCGTTGGGGTCGCCATTGGGAGGGTTCTTGCCTGGAGGGGTGCCTGCCAATTGGCCGCCCCAGTGGACGTGGAGGTTCGAGGCTTCGGCGAGATTGATCTTGCGGAAGTCGGCGTCGGGGTCTGTGAGGATGTTGCCGTTGAGGGTGGCTTCGCCGAAGTGCATCTCCTGTTTGGTTGTGAGGGGGTTGCTGCCGGCGATGTAGTCGTACCAGCCGCGGAGGGCGATGTCGCGGAAGACGGCTTCCTGGGTTTTGACTCCGGCAGTGCCTGTGCCGGTCACGTCGTTGAGGATCTCGTGATCGTCGGGGGTGAAGTAGCCGGGTACTTCGCGATGCCATGCGGCGAGGGTCTTGCCGCGCTGGAGATAGAGTTTGAAGTTTTCCCAGACGCCTGTGATGCTGGGGGCGAGTTTGGCGATCTTGGGGATCTGGTTTGTGGAGAGGCCACACTGTTCGAGCCATTGCGCCACTGTGTAGTCGCGCTTCTCTTCGTAGACCCAGTCGCCGTTCATGATCGAGAAGAGGACCTTCTTGCCGTGCTGCTCGCGCATGGTTTTGTAGGCGGGTAGGGTGGCGCCTTTAGCACCGCCGTGTAGCTGGTTGGCGCAGGATCCGAATTGGAAGCTGAAATTGAAGAGGCCGCGTGGATTGGTCTCCGGGTCGCGGTAAGCGTCAGGAGAAGGAAGGGTGACGAAGGTGCCGGTGCGGTCTGCAGTGCTTGTTCCAGCGAGGCGGTAGTGATAGCGCGTGCCTGGTTGCAGGCCCGAGATACGGAGCCAAGTGGCGTTGTCGTGGTCTGGTGTGGTTGTGGCTGCGGGCGAAGTCTGGGTGAGTTTGCCGGGGCTGAGCCCGTATTCAATGCGGAAGCTGCCAGATCGCTCGGTTCGTGCCCAGATGTGAACTTCGTTGAGGCTTACGTGGCCGAGGAAGGGCCCGTGGGTGACGGCAGTCTCGCTGGATTGAGCGGCGGCAGCGGAAGCGAATACGACAGCGGCAGCACTACGCCTGTTGATCTTCATTCTGCATATCGTATTCGATACGAAGCAGGATTGGGGAGTTCCTTTGAAATCGCTCTCGCCCTTCAGCTTAAGTCGGCCAAGTAGGGGTACCATCATCGCTATGCGACTTCTGCTGATACTCCTGATGAGTGCGGCAACATTTGAGGATCTGAGTTTGGGCTCCGGGATCGTTGCCCGGCTTTACGCTGGGTCCACGCCAGCCAAGCACCTCATCGAGACGATGGTTGGCGGGGTTGCGCTGCTGGATTACGACAACGACGGCAAACTGGACATTTATCTTGCCAATGGCGCCGAGCAGCCTTCACTGATCAAGACAAGCCCGGCACACTCAAACCGGCTCTATCGCAACCTGGGCAACTTCAAGTTCGAAGACGTCACCGAAAAGGCGGGTGTGGCTGGATTTGGATTTGATATCGGGGTGGCTGCCGCCGACTACGATAACGATGGCAACACTGACCTTTTTGTCGCTGGTGTTGCGGGGAACCTGCTGTATCGCAATCGCGGCAATGGCACCTTTGAAAATGTCACGCTTAAGGCCAAACTGAGCAAGCTGGCAACAAAGCCCTGGGCGGTGGCTGCGGGTTGGTTCGATATGGAGAATGATGGGGATCTCGACCTGTTTGTAGTGAATTACGTGCAGTGGGATCCGGCCAGTGAACCCGCCTGTGGTGGAGAGATACGGACCTTCTGCCATCCTCGCGAATACAAAGGGCAGCCGAACTCGCTTTATCGCAATAACGGCGATGGGACCTTTACCGATGTCTCAGTGGAAAGCGGCATCGCCGAGCATCCGGGTAAAGGGATGGGGCTTGCCTTTGGTGACATCGATGGAGACAACCTGCTTGACATTTTTGTCACAAACGATACGGAATCGAACTTCCTGTTTCACAATCTGGGCAAGGGGCGGTTCAGCGAGATTGCGGGGCCTGCGGGTGTTGCCTTCAATGATGATGGGCGAGCACTGTCTGCCATGGGTGCGGACTTCCGGGATTGGGACAACGATGGACGCGACGATCTGTTTCTTACAGCGTTGACCAATGAGACCTTTCCTCTTTATCGCAACGCCGGCAAATTGCAGTTTACGGATCGTACATATGGAAGTCTGGTGGGTAAAGCCACCCTGGCGTTTAGCGGCTGGAGCAATGGGATTTACGACATGGATAACGATGGCCTCAAGGATCTCTTTGCCGCCTGCTCGGATGTACAGGACAATACCGAGTTGTACTCTGGCAGGGCGTCAAAGCAGCGCAATTTGTTGATGATCAATCGTGGAGATGGCAGCTTTGCCGCGCAGTTGATTGGGAGCGAAGCCCGTCATCGCGGCGCGGCGTTTGGGGACTTTGACGGAGATGGCCAAATCGATGCGGTGATTACGCGAATTGGGGACGCACCGCTGCTGCTAAGGAACAGCTTTGGTGCCAATCGGCATTGGCTCTCGCTGCGCCTGAGGGGCACAAAGAGCAACCGCAGTGCGATTGGGGCTTCGGTTGAGATCGAGACTGCGAATGGACGCAAGCAGACCAATCGCGTGTCGAGTGCCGTGGGTTATGCCAGTTCGAGTGAGCTTGCCGTTCACTTCGGACTTGGCCGGGCAACGGCGGTGGCAACGCTTACGATTCGATGGCCGAGTGGGAAGATCCAGACGCTGAAGAGCCCGGCAATCGACCGCTATCTGGACGTCACTGAACCCTGAGTGGCTTTGAGGGCATGCTCGGCACCCAGCGCCGATTTACCTAAACGGTAATAAGTACGGCTCAAGAGCGCATGCGCCTCGCTGTAGACAGGATCCACCGTGATTGCTGAACGTAATGATTCAGCAGACTCCTCCCATCGCTCATGCTGGGCCAAGGCGCGGCCCAGTTGATAGTGATATGAGGCGACGCGGCGGTATTGAGGAGAAGCTGCTTTGAGAAGCTTGAGGGCTTCGCCGCCGCGGCCCTGCCGGTAGAGGAAGGAGCCGAGGGCAAGCAGAGGATCCGGCTCGGTTACAGGAGTATCGAATTTGAGACGCTTTGCCAGGGCGCGTTTGAGTTCGCCTTCGGCCTCGGGACGGCCCAGGGCATCGAGACACTGCCCGCGAGCGGTGGCGACTTTCCAATCCGGCGAGGCGATGGCGAATTCGAGAGCCTTTAGGGCCTCTTCAAAGCGATCACTCGAGTAAAGTGCGCGGCCCCAGTAGTAGCAGGCATCTGGCTCGCGCGCGTCCAGCCGGCAGGCTTCGGCAAAGGGCAGGATGGCGCTGCGGTAGTCGCCTCTAGAGGCGAAGGCAACGCCGCGAGCCTTCTCGCAATGTGCGTCGCAGTTGGGCGGCTGCATCAGGATCGCCAAAGAAATCAAAGTCACCACTATGTAATTGCTAACACAATCAGAAGCTGATGCGGAGGCCGCTCCAGGCTGCGCGTGGTGCGCCGGGGGCGTAGAAGGTTGCTTGCTGCACCGGGAACTCACTCTGGATGGCCGGGAAGGGGCGGGCGATGAAATTGCCTGCTGCAGTAAAGCCTGTGGCCCCTAATTGTGCGGCGCTGTAGTAGCGGCGATCAAGCAGGTTGTTCACCTGGGCAAAAACTTGGATGCGGTTTGTGAGTTGATAGCGCGCTCCCAGATTCGCTATCGCATAGCCAGGCGAGTAGCCGGGGCCGAGATAGTAGCGACCGTCGGCCTTGTGCTGATTGTTTTCGTTGCCTCTGGCGATCACGCTTGAGATTGCAACCATCCCTAGATCGATGGTGAATTTTCTGGTGACCTGGATGTCGGCATAAGCTTTGCCCATGTGTCTGGGGACGAGGGGAATGCGTGCACCTGGATTGATCTCGATGGTGCCGTCGACGCCGGGGATGCCGTCTTCGGCTTCTTCGTTGCTGCTGTTGCCGGTGCCATTGACTTCTTCAGGGCTTTGGAAGGTGGCGTCGAGCCAGGTGTAGTTCACGCCGACATTGACTCTGCGGATTCGGCCATTGATCGCAGCTTCGACGCCCTGACGGCGGGTTTTGCCGAAGTTGCGAAAGTAGCCGAAGCCGGTTTGTGGGCTGGCGACGAAGAGCAGGTCGTCGCGATTTTCTGCGCGGAAAAAACCGGCGTTCCACCTCCAGTTGCCTTCGATATCGCCACGCAGGCCGGCTTCGATGCTGCGCGTGACGACCTGCTTGAGGGGTGGGTCTCCGGCGAGGGCGTTGGGCAGGCGGCAAGGAGAGTTTGGGTCGGCACAGCCGAGTTCGATTGCCGTGGGAGTACGATTGCCTTCTGTATAGCCGAAGTATGCATTCATGCTGGCCGGAAGTTTGAAGGTGGTAGCGATGGCTGGATTGAAGCGGGAGTAGGTGTGATCGCCATCGAGAGAGCCAAGACCGCCGCCAGGTGTGATGCGGTCTCGATTCTCGATTGCCGTGCGGTTGAAGCGGCCGGAGAAGGTGAAGACCCAACGGTTGCCTGCGTGCATAGTGTCGGTGGCGAAGATGCTGCCTGTGTTGATGCGGCTCTTCAGGTTGACTCGGTTATCGAAAGGTGCGCCGTCGACGTCACCGCCGGTGACACCATCGGCGAAGGCAGGCAGACCAGTAACGCTGCGATCTGGATTGAGGTAGCCCAGCTGTGTGGACTGAAGGAAGCCAACGCGGTTGCTATCGAAGGCTGCGCCGGCGGTGAACTGGTGCTGGGAGTTGGTCCAGCTGAGTTGGCCTGCAGTACCGTAGTTGTGCTGGTTGGCGCTGGAACGATTGAGGAGGCCGTTGCATTTTTCGCCTGGCTCATCACGGAGCAAGACATTGGCAATGCAGCGCCAGAAAGGGAAGGGAGTATTGGCTGCATTGGCTCCACTGGCGGGGAAGCCGGCATAGCCGGCAGCTGTCAGGGCACGGATTTCGGCGGCACTAGGTTGGTACACGGATTGATCGAGCGAGCCTTCGTTGATGTCGCCGTTTAGGGTGCTGGTGTCGATGTAGCGGTAGTAGATGTTGCCGGAGGCGATCCAGCTTGAGGTAAGAGTTCTTCGCCCGCGCAGGTTGAGAAAAGGGCTGCGGTGGTTGGTGATGTCGGGCTTGGTGTAGATGCTCTTGTAGTTGCGCGCGAGGAAGCGCTGCTCTTGCAGGCCATTGCCAACCAGGGAGTTGTTGGCGAAGGCAACCGTCATGCCGAGGGAGGTCTTCTGGCCTTGCCAACCGAGCTTGCCGAAGAACTGGCGGACGTTTGAGGGGGAGCTGTCGCGCCAACCATCTTCAAAGAAAAGACTGGTGGCTGCGTACCAGTCGAGGCCTTTCTGGTTTGAGCCGCCGTGCTCTATGTCGGCCATCTTGCGACCGAAGCTACCGCTGGTAAGGGAGATCGATGTACCGGGGTGACGGCGGCCGTCTTTTGTTTCGATCGCGAGCGCGCCTCCGAGGGTATTGAGGCCGAAGAGTGGATTAGAACCGGGCACCAATGTCATTTCGCTAATGGCGAGTTTTGGGATGAGGTCCCAACTGACGACGTCTCCGAAAGGTTGGTTGAGGCGCACGCCATCCATGTAGATCGAGATGCCCTGGGGGGTGCCAAGCAAGGGCGATGCGGTGTAGCCACGGTAGTTGAGGTCCATCTGGAAGGGGTTGCCCTGGATCTCGTTGAGGTAAACGCCGTTGAGGCGGCGATTCATGAAGTCTGGGAGGTTGAGGGCACCGCTGTTTTCGATGTCGGCGCTGGTGGCGAGTTGGAGGGGTGAAGCGATTTCGTCGAGAGAGCGATCGACTCCGGGCAGGGGCGCGGTGCTGGCGATATCAAGGCGATAGTTACCGGCGCCGACAGCCATTGTGAATGTTTTGGTGATGCCGGTGCCTGTTCTAAGGTCAAGATCCAGGCTTTGGGTGGAGAAACCGGATTTGAAGAGCTCTATGCGGTAGCGGCCGGGGCTTAGAGCATCAAGGGTTTTCTTACCATCGGAGGCGGTTTTGAAGGGGGTTACGATGCCGGAGCTGAGATTCATAAGGCGACCACTGGTAGACATGGGTGCGCCAGAGCTGTCTTTGACCTCGAGCTGAATCGAGGTGGCAAGACAAAGTAGCAGGAAGAAAGGCATAAACTTGAATATTCCGGTAGTGCTGTTTTTGTTCAGTATTTTTGTATGTCCGCAATTCGTTCACAAATCGTAGGTTGGGTCTGGCCTCAGACAGTAGAGAAGGCGTCGCCGGTTGCTGAAGAGGTGAGCCAGATGTTTGAAGAGTTTCGTAGTCCTGCGCTGCGGTACATCCTTTCTCTTGGCTTGCCAATGCAGGATGCTGAAGACATTCTGCAGGAGGTCTTCCTGAGCCTCTTTCACCACCTATCAAAGAGCAAGCCCAGGGATAATCTGCGGGGATGGGTGTTTCGGGTTGGACATAACTTGGCCTTGAAGCGGCGGCAGTCGCTTAAGCCGACAGATCCACTTCCAGAACTGACACTCACAGACCCAGGCTTGAATCCAGAAGAAGAGACAGCAGCTCGCCGGGAGCAGGCACGGATGTTGAAGATCTTTGCTGCGCTGCCTGAGCGCGATCGCTGCTGCGTTCTGCTGCGGGCAGAAGGCTTGCGCTACCGGGAAATTGCCGCGACGCTCAATGTATCGTTGGGGACTGTTTCTGGGACGCTGGCCCGGGTACTTTCTCGCCTTGAGGTGGAGCCGCGATGAAGCACCACAAACATTTCACGGATGAAGAGTTGCTCTGCTTTCTCGATGGCGAAGGAGATGCAGCAGAGGTGCTGCACTGCTGGCAGTGCCGGGTGCGCATGGGGGAGCTTGAAAAATCGGTTGCATCGTTTGTGCATTTTAAGAAGGAGAGGCTGGATGCAGAGCTGCCTTCGGGTGCGGGCCCTGCGTCGCTGCTTCGGGCGCGAATGAGTTTGGAGAAGCCGGGGCGGCAGTATGCGCCTTTGGGTTTGGTTTGCGCGTTGATCGTGTTCTACTTTCTATGGCCGGAACAGCGCAGGATCGCAAGCTATTTGCCGGATCACCGGATCACGCCTGGCGCTACCCGCTTGATCGCTCGCGAGCAGGTGTGCGTGCTCTCTGCCAGTGAGGACGACCGCAAGCCATCGCAAGCACTTGCGATGCAGGTCTTTGAGCTTTACGGGATTCGCAATCCACAGCCGCGCCGGTTTGAGGTGGACTATCTGATTGCTCCTACGCTTGGTGGTGCTGATGACGTTCGCAATCTTTGGCCGCAGCCTTATAAGGATTCCATTTGGAATTCCCGGGTGAAAGATGCGTTGGAGGATTTGTTGCGTGCCAAGGTTTGTCAGGGAGAGATGGAACTTTCGACCGCACAGACTGAGATTTCGAAGAATTGGGTGGCAGCGTACCAGAAGCACTTTCGGACGGCTGTGCCGATTGAGGCTCACGCTCTCTTTGTCAAGGACACGCCTTGGGAATGATTAGCGAACCACGTTGAGTTGGGCCTGTAAGAAAAAATAGCCGGGATCAAAAGGAAAGCTGTTTTCACAGACCGCCTGTTGAACCCGGCTTTGGAGTGGGGAGTTGTATTTAATGCCCAAAGGGAAGTTTTGAGTAAATCGCGATTTGGAGAGTGTGGTTGTGTTCCATCACTCGACCGTCGCGGTGTTGGAGGGTCTGCTCCATGAAGCCAACTTCGAGCTTGGTTTGATGTGGGAGTTTCTTGCCTAGGGCGATGTAGGCGCGGTTTTGGTCGAAAGTATTGAAGGCTACATTCTTGCCGAAGTTCACGAAGAACTCGTCATAGATGCCCAGGTAATACTTGCTGCCGCCAAACGGGAGCGGGACGTTGGTTCGGAGCATGTAGCGGAAACGGTTCTCGTAGCGATATGATGCGACCTGATAGCCACCGCCTGGATTTAATACAGTCTGGCCTATGTTGCGCTGCTCGAGGCGAAGGCGATTGGTCCATTCGGTCTTGCGCCATTTGGAGGCGATTTGAGCCTGTTCGTAGAAGCGATGTTCGGGGAATGCGGATTTAGCGGGGTAGTCGCCGTAGCGGTGGGTTTGGACGAAGCCGTAGCCGCTGGTGAGCATGACACGTGAGTTTAATTGATAGTTAACGGCCGGACGGAGCAAGAGTTGCTGCCACTGAGTGCCCAGGTTTGCGCGTCGCCATTGCCCTTCGAGGTGAAGACCCCATTTGGTGTCTTTGATTTGGTGATCGCCAAAATACATGAACCAGGCGTGTGCGTTATCATCGACGATCTTCGGCTCGGCCACCAGTGGAAGAGCCGCCAGAAGGACTATTAGAAACTTCATGCCGACCTGAGGACCCTTGCTGCGTGGACGTGTGTGGAGAGTAGTTCATGCTCTTCAAGGCCTGCGATGATCAACTCGCGATTTTCAAGCTGCCAGTCGTGAACCATTTCTTCAAGTTTCTTCATCACGGTGTGATCGACGAGGCTGGCTTGGGATAGATCGATGACGACCTTCGAATGATGAGCGAGTTCGCCAATTTTGGCGCGTATTGCGAGCCAGTTGCTGAAGACCATCGCTTTTTCGATTCGCATGACAATGTGACCAGCTTCGTGCGAGTGGAGCGTGGCATGGGGTCTAAACAGCGAGTTGGCAGGCGCACCATTCCAGAGGTGGATGGCGAGCTTTACCAGAATTCCTACGGCGATTCCGATCAGGAGGTCGGTGGCGAGAGTGGCTATTAGCGTTGAGAGGAATACGGCCAACTGTTCTTTGCCGACAGCCCACATATGGTGGAATTCTTTAGGCGAAGCCAGATTGTAGCCGGTGAAGACGAGCATCGCAGCGAGTGCGGCGAGCGGGATCATATTCAACAAAGAGGGGACCGAGACCACGAGGATGAGCAGGAGCGAGCCATGGAAGAAGTTGGCCCAGCGGGTCTGCGCACCGTTGTTGCGGTTAGCCGAGGAACGAACGATTTCGCTAATCATGGGTAGGCCGCCGATGGCTGATGCCAGAGTGTTGGCAGCGCCTACAGCGAGGAGATCGCGATTCATGTTGGTGCGGCGCTGGTGGGGATCTAAAAGGTCGACGGCCTTGGCGCTCAGGAGCGACTCAAGACTTCCAACAAGCGCGAACATGGCGACCCACTTGAGACTTTCACCTGTGAAGAGAACTGAGAAGTCTGGGAAGCTCATGGCTCCAAGAAGGCTACCGGGAAGGTGCACAAGGTACTTGGGGCCGATGGCAAAGTTGTGGCCAGCCCAGGCGTAGAGGTGGTCGTGGGTGATGTCGAAGTAAATGCCGAGTGGAGTAGCGACAAGCAGTACCAACATAGGGCCGGGGATGGCTTGCACCAGCTTTGACTTTACGAAGGGTCGAAGGAAAAGAATCAAGAGACTGATGCCGCCGATTATGGCGACCTCTGGATTGAGATTCATGATGCTGTGCGGTATTTCAGAGAGCAATTCGAGCGGCTCCTTGGCATGAGGGGCAACGCCCAGCGCAACGTGGACTTGTTTGGAGATGATGATGACGCCGATTGCGGCGAGCATGCCGTGCACGGCGGCTACAGGGAAGAACTCGCCGAGGATGCCGACCTTCATGAGACCGAAGGCCATTTGGATCAAGCCGGCCAGAATGCCAACCGCCAGCGCTCGCTTGTAGCCAAGGACGGGGTCTCCGTCACCGAGAGATTGAACTGCGCCGAGGGCAATTACGATCAACCCAGCGGCGGGGCCTTTAATCGTCAATTCCGAGTTGCTGAAGAAAGGGGTGAGCATGCCCCCGATAATTGCGGTGAAAATGCCGGCAATGGGTGGATAACCGCTGGCTAGCGAGATGCCAAGACAAAGCGGTAGAGCGATCAGGAAGACCAGGAAGCCAGACAACAAGTCGTTTTTCCAATAAGTACGCAAACCATTCAGGTCGCCAACCGGACGGATATCTGCAGCCATCGTCACCCTCAATCGGAAGAGTCACAGGTGAGAACCCCACTTGTGCTCTCTCAGTATTGGGTTCGAGGGGGCAAATCCTCTATCGCCTCTACGGGGGAATCCTGCTAGCCAATCTGGGGGTCCCTGTAATTCGTGGGAGGAAAGAACCCGCTCAAGGGATAGAGTTCTTGCCATCGATCCACACATCATGGGATAGGTTGAAACCCATGCATTCTTCCCATCCTCCAGAAACAGCCTCCCCGACTTCGCCGAGGGAAGAGAATCTTCGCCATATCATCGCCCATCTATCGCATTTGCTGCCTGCGCAGGGGCCGATTGGCGTCTTCATCCACCACAACACGCTGCACGCGTTTCAACACCTGCCCTTTGATCAGGCAGTTGTTGAGGCGGCAGAAGTGTACGGCACGGAGCCATACATGCGGGAGGCGGCATACCAGGCCGCCCTCGCCTCTGGTCGCATTCGGGAAGCGGATCTTGACGACGTATTAGGGCGCGAGGAAGATGCCCTAGTTGGAATCGGAAGTGTAAGCCGCCGCAAGTTGCGCAAGGCGATGCTCAAGCCCGGGATTCGGCATATCGATGAAGGCAATATCCACTGGCTGCTTGGTGAAGGTGAGCTTGAGCCGGTTCAGATTCTGACGCTGTGTCAGCGGCGCGCTACGCAACCGGCATCGACCAGCCCCCGGAAGCTTCTTCGGCCGCGAGACGGCATTTTGGCCGCACATGGAATCGATATCGACGAGATCATCCATCCGGTGCTCATTCGTTTGATGGGTTCATTCCTCGATCAGGGCCTGGCTTACTGGACGATGCCTAACCGCGAGGAAGGGTTCCTTCGGGCTGTCAGGTTGTTGTTCAATCAATCGGGTGGAGTGATGCCCGAGGCTCTTGACAAGACGCGTTCCACGTTTCATGCGCTACCGGCTGATCCGGCTGAACTTGTCATTTCGTGTCTTGAGGCACTTGGAGTGGACGAAGCCTCAGTTGAGGGATTCCTTCGCGCCGAGTTGCTGGCACTGCCTGGCTGGGCTGGGATGATGCGGCGGCTGGAAGAGGAACCTGGGCTCGCCCCGCATGAGATGGTGCCTTGTTCGCTGCTCGAATTCATCGGTGTGCGGCTTACGCTGACACTGGTTGCGCAGCGTCACTTTGGTGCGGGTCGGCAGGTGTTGGAGGAGAGTTCGGGCGAGACGGCTAGTCTGGTGCAGGCGGCGCAGATCTTTGAAGCGGCTCGTGTCTGCGGCTTTTCGTTTGAGTTGCTGCAGGGCCTCGATACGCAGTCGTTCCATCAGTTTCAATCGGAAGTTCTATCGTTTCATTCGCTCGAGCGGCGCCGCATCTGGCACCTTGCCTATGAACGGCGGCATGAACGACAGATCCTGCTTCCGCTAGACCAGCACAGGCGTGATCTCAAACTCAATCAGGATTCGCCTCGTCTCGCCGGGCAGGTGTTTTTCTGCATCGATGAGCGTGAAGAATCGATCCGCCGCCATCTGGAGGAAGTGGATCCCGAGATTGAGACCTTTGGCGCTGCAGGCTTCTTTGGTGTTGCCATGCATTACACGGGCCTCGATGATGCTCATGGCGCGGCTCTTTGCCCCGTCGTTGTAACGCCGCAACATGCTGTGAATGAGCAGTCGCATCCAGATGACCTTCATCTGGCGGAGAGCCGGAAGAGCCGACGGCGGCTGTGGTCAAAGTTCGCCTGGAATGGGTTTATCTCGACCCGCACATTTTTTCGTGGCTGGCTGAGCACTGCGATCCTTGGCGTATTTACTGTGTTTCCTCTGCTAACTCGAATTTTGGCACCGCGCCGCTATGCGCAGTTCGCTTCCTGGCTGAATGACCGGTTCCTTCCTGAGCCACGCACCGAGTTGACGTTTATGCGTTCTACATCTGAGAGCCACGATGCAACCGAAGGGCTCATGATTGGGTTTACGATCGCGGAAAAGGTCGACCGCGTGGCGAGCGTTCTTGGCCCGGCCGGTTTGCATAAGGCGATGGCTCGACTGGTGGTTGTGCTTGGACATGGCTCGACGAGTTTGAATAACCCGCATGAATCAGCCCACGACTGTGGAGCCTGCGGTGGCCGTCGCGGAGGCCCGAATGGACGGATCTTTGCCTCGATGGCAAATCATCCGGAGGTTCGTGTTGGGCTCCGGGCTCGCGGCATTCATATCCCTGAAGATACCTGGTTTATCGGTGGCTACCATGACACCTGCAACGATGACATCGACCTTTATGACCTCGATCTAATGCCAACTTCTCACCAAGGGGATCTGGCACGTGTGCGTGCGTCTCTTGATCGCGCCCGTGAGTGGAGCGCTCATGAACGTTCCCGCCGCTTTGAAGCCGCTGATGACAGTCTGTCGCCGCTTCGTGCGTTGCACCATGTGGAAGAGCGGGCCGAGCATCTGGCCGAACCCCGCCCCGAATACGGGCACTGTACGAATGCAGTTTGCATCGTGGGGCGCCGCGAAATCACTCGAGGGTTGTTCTTTGATCGCCGGGCTTTTCTTGTCTCTTATGACGCAACAGTTGACCCGAAGAACGAGAGCCTGGCGCGCGTGCTTGGCGCTGTCATTCCTGTCTGTGGCGGCATCAATCTCGAATACTACTTCTCATTCGTCGATAACGAGCGTTATGGATGTGGCACCAAGCTGCCTCACAACATCACTGGGCTGGTGGGTGTGATGAATGGTTATGAGAGCGACTTGCGTACCGGGTTGCCCTGGCAGATGGTTGAGATTCATGAGCCGGTACGGATTCTGTTCGTGGTTGAGACCAAGCCCGAGCGAGTGCTGTCGGTGATTCACAGTAATCCGATCCTGGCAGAGTTTCTGGACAAGCAATGGATTCGACTTTCAACTGTTGATCCTGACAATGGCGTGATTCATGCCTACCGGAATGGGACTTGGGAGAGAGTGTCTGGCGATGATGAGACCCTGCCGACGGCGCCAACATCGGCCGCCTGGTATCAAGGCAAAATGGAGCACCTGCCGGTGGCCCATATTTCAAGGAGAGCTTGCTGATGTTCGAATTTGATTCCGCATTCCTGCTGGCATATGCGGTTGCCGCACCTGCTGTGCTCTTTCTGGCTTTCTCGGCCGCATGGCTGATCGGCTGGGAGCCGAGCGAAAGAGTGATGACGCGTGGCACCAGCCTGACGCTTGTCTCGTCGCTGGTGGCATTGCTTTATATTGCGTTCTCTCTTTTCACTCAGGGCAAGACGCAGCTTACGGTTGAGCTTGGAGACTGGTTCCACAGCGGTGATTATCACTTTCCGTTGACGCTCTATGTGGACCGCCTTTCGCTTCCACTGGTGACGCTTATGATCATGCTGACCGGGCTGATCGGATCGTTTTCACGCCGCTACCTGCATCGGGACCGAGGCTTCTTCCGGTTCTTTCTGTTGCTGAATTTGTTTGCCTTTGGATCTTCGCTGGTTTTCACTGCTGGCGCTTTTGATTTGCTGCTCGGAGGCTGGGAGTTGGTTGGGATCAGTTCAGTGCTGCTGATCGGCTTCTTCAATGAACGGGTTTCGCCGATCCAGAATGCGCTGCGGGTTTTTGGCTTTTATCGGATTGCTGATCTTGGGCTGCTGTTGGGAATTTTTCTACTGCATCACGTAGCTGGTTCGACTGCAGCGACAGCTCTGTTTCAAGGACAGTGGCCGTATCAGACTTCAAGCCTTTCTCTCGCGAGCGTAACGGCTGTAGGCTTGCTCTTTTTGCTTGCTGCCGCAGGCAAGTCGGCTCAGTTGCCTTTCTGCAGTTGGTTGCCAAGGGCGATGGAGGGCCCGACGCCATCGAGCGCCATTTTCTATGGCGCTATCTCAGTGCACATGGGTGCATATCTTTTGCTGAGGATTCAACCGATTCTGACGCTTTCGCCGATCGCCGCTGGTGCAGTAGTTGTGATTGGGTTGACGACGGCATTTCTTGGGACGCTGAGCCATCGTGTTTCGGCCGATGTGAAGACTTCACTGGCTTATGCTTCGATGACCCAACTGGGCCTGATCTTTGCCGAGATTGGACTTGGGCTTTCGTGGCTGGCACTGCTGCACATTGTTGGGCACGCCCTGGTAAGGACACTACAGTTTCTTCGTGCGCCTTCCATGCTGCATGATTACCACCGGATGCACTCGGCCGCTTATGGCCATCTGGGCGAAACCGGCAAGCATTACAACGGCTTTGTACCGGCCCCGGTGCAACTCTGGCTTTACCGTATGGGCCTTGAGCGGGGGTACCTCGATCCATTGATCGACCGCTACGTAATTGCTCCGGCACTGAAGCTGGCCTCAGCGCTTGCCATGTTTGAGCCGAAACGGGATACGGGCTCGACCGTGCGCAATCCTTCAGAACAACTCGTGGGAGAATCCGATGCTTAGTCTGACTATTGCGGCTCCGCTGCTGGCGATGTTTTATTACCTCCGACGTGTTGGTGGCAATGAACAAGTTTCTAACCGTCCAGCGATTATTGCCATTCTGATCTCTTTGGTGGCTGGCTCTTATGCTGCGGCAACGGCGCTTTCCAGTGGTCATGCCTGGACAGAAGGATTGCTTGGGCTAGACGCTCTGGCGGCCTTCCCGCTGGCGATTTTTGCTCTGTTGGCGTTGATCACGCTGATGGCCTCCTCAAAGACGGACCAGAATCCGGAAACGATTGCGAGCGTTCTGGCCATTGCCACAGGTACCTTCGCCGCTTATGCATCTTCCGATTTGAGACTGTTCTGCGTAGGTTGGGCAATCACGCTGATCCCGAATTTCATGGAGCGCAACCGTGAACAGATTGGGCCGAGAGCGATTGGAGCTGTAAGCCTGCTGTGCCTGGTTGTCGCCTCAGTGTCTGGCAACGGTTGGCCCGCCTTCCTTCTGCTGGCACTGGCGGCACTGCTTAGGAAAGGTATTTTCCCCTTTCATTTCTGGGTTCCTACGGCATTTGAGAAGGGTTCTCCACTGGTCTGGAACCTCTTTCTCAATGGCCACCTGGCTGCGTTACTACTGGCACGATTTGGCTTGAAACTATTTCCGGGGCCATCGCAGGAAGCCCTTGGGCTGATCAGTGCATTCGCACTGTTGACGGCCATGTACACGGCCTTTCTTGCAATTTCTGAGAAGTCTACACGCCGGCTGATCGCTTTGCTTTCGTTGAGCCAGGCATCATTTATTCTTGCTGGCCTTGAGAGCCGCAACGCCGAAGGCATAACGGGAGCAACGCTGCACTGGATCGTGGTTGCGCTGGCGACAACTGGCCTTACGGTTGCTTACCGGCTGCTCGAAGCCCGGGTGCCGCAAGCTGCCAGTTTCAGTGGCTATCTGGGGCTTGGTGGCCGGATGCCCAGGATATCGGTGTTCTTTTTGGTATCTGGACTTGCACTGGTGGGCTTGCCGGGAACTCTTGGTTTTGTCGCTGAGGATTTGCTATTTCATGGAGCGATTGAGTCTCATCCACTGCTGGGGCTTGCGCTGCCACTTGCCACGGCAATCAACGCTATCACGATTTTGCGTATTTTCTCCCGGCTCTTCCTGGGCCAACCGGTGGTAAGTTTGCCGCAGGTTCCTGACGCCAAACCAATGGAGCGATGGGCACTGTCAATGTGCCTCGCGTTGTTGGTCTTTGGTGGATTGTTCCCTCAAGTCGCGATTCAATTGCGCCAACCTGCGGCTGATATTGTGGCTTCCTTACTGAGCGTTGCGCACCAATAGGGTCTAGCATGGTGCCTGGGGCGTGGTTGTCTTGAAATCTCCCTTTCCATCTACACGAATCACCGAAAAGAACATTCTGCGCACTATGATCGCCGGCTTTGTCCTTGTGCTTTTGCTGCTGGGGATGGCAGGCCTGGTTGCTGTGCGCGGGACACGATCGATTGAAGTGAATACCGCAAGCGTAGTAGGGGAACAGTTGCTGGTAGCGCGACTGCTCAATGAGGTACAAGCGGAGCAAGATACACAGACTGCAGTGTTGCATCAGTTGATGCACAAGAGAGATTCGCTGGACCGGCAGGAACTGCTGAAGCGGCTTGAGGCTACCGATCTGGC
>JBKJUN010000240.1:0-3067 GCA_046590555.1 Bryobacter sp.
TGCAATGCCGCCGTGCTCGAAGCGAAACCCTATGCCGACCGTGGTGAATTCATCGAACAAGCAGAGATGGACGCCCGTTTCGAGCAGATGCTCAGTACCTAGATGAGAATCCGCTGGACGCCGCCAGCCGCCGCCGATATGCAGAGCATCAGCGATTGTCTCAAAGAGCACAAGCCATATTTTCGTCATCCAACTTTGCGAAAATCTGTGAAAAAATCAGCGCCCTGAAAGACGCACCCCATGTTGGACGGCCTGGGATGATTGAAGGAACAAGAGAGATTCTCTTCCCGCCAATGCCATATATCGCCGTGTACCGCATCCACGGGCAGGATATCGAAATTTGGCGCATCTATCATTCCGCGCAAAACCGTTCATAGCGACAAAGGCGCAAAGTAGTCGAAGTGGCGTGAAATTTGTCGCAGCGCATTTTTCGATTTTGCTCTTACAATCCTCGCAGAAATGTTTTGCGGGAGAGCGATCCGCATGGGGTTTCTTCTCAGAGCAATTCACACGCTTCGCAATGTAAACTTAAGGTATGGCCGAGACGATCAATCACGACTACGCAACCTCTGGGCATCCCACAATCGAAGAACTGAAAGCCGACCAAGGAACAGTAGCTACTGAAAACCCGCGCGACCTAATGGGAAACTTTTGGCCGGAGGAAGAAGACATTGACGTCTTTCTGGACACCCTGCGCGAGTGGCGCGGGCACGACAAGGCCGACCGGGCCGCATGAGGTCGGTAGTAGTAGATACGGACGTTGTTTCTTTGATCTTTAAGGGCGATAGCCGGGCCAATAAATACTTGCCGATCTTGGATGGGCCAGACTTGCTCGTATCTTTCATGACCGAGGCAGAACTAGAGCGGTGGATTCTTCAAGCACGATGGGGTATCGAACGAAAAATTCAATTCCGCCAATACATGAAGCGTTTCGTTTCAGTCCCTTCATCTCGCGACTTAATTCTAAAGTGGGCTGAAGTCATGGTGATAGCGCGTTCGGCTGGTCGGCGAATCGAAGTTGCCGATGCCTGGATTGCTGCCACCGCGCTGCTTTACGATTCACCCCTCGTCACCAACAATGCTGGAGATTATGTGGGAGTTGCTGGACTCCAAGTCCTGCTCCCCGATTCAGTGAAATAGTCATAGAGCAAAGTCTCCGTCGCATCGATGTGAACGGCGCCTTTATTGAATACAGCTTCAGAGATCTACGAGTCTGGCGTTGCGGAGCATTTCTGGCCGGGTGGCAAATGGGGAGCCTTGAGGTGACCTGTCCCTTCGCATTTTTCGGAAAATCTGGGCTGTTACTGAGGGGGAGATGGACGGCTGAAGTCGTAAGGAATTGAGATTTGAGTCGATTACTTTCCATTGATTGGATGAACGAAAAGCATAGCTGTGAGAATTGGCCGACTTTTTGTCCGGTTGGCACAAATCTTGGGAAAGCTATCAAAAAAGCCAATTAAATCAATTGGGACCGATCAGGCTGATACCAATCCCAAAGCAAAAGGCTCCCGCATAGTAGCGGGAGCCTTTGTTTTTCAGCTAATTCGTTTCAAAGGTTTACTCGTAGACCTTGGCGTTTTCTTCCCACTCCAAACGCTTGCAATTGCCACGAAAGTATTCAAGGAATGCAGTGCACATTATCGACCGAATTTTTCTGCCTTTACCTGACTTGATTTTGCCGTAAACATCCCAATACGTTTCAAGGTCAAGCGGGTCTTTGCCGTTCTCGACATCGGCCACCAATCGCTTCAACGCCGCTATAAGTTGTTCGAAACTGGTCATGTCGGCAAATTTTGCAGCCGCAGCCAATAGAGCGGTCGTAAAAACCTCACCTTCAGATAGAACGGTGCTGTCCGACAGACCGAAAACCGCCTTGTGCAGCGGCCCAGTGACGATCTTCAGCACGTCGATAACATCGTTCATGTCTTCCACCGGCGACAAGTACTCGCCTTCATCGCTAAGGAACGACTCGGTTTCCCCAGTAGTGACGACTTGTGGGTTTTTCTGCATATAACCCTGCACAGCTACGATGAGGCTTGAGCCTTTAAACATCGACCGTTCAAGTTTGTGATCCGCAGCCTTCTCCTGCTCCTTAACCAATTGAATTCCTTCCTGTTCCAGCATTTTGATGAGCGGGATGTTCATCGGAAGGCCATCGGAAGGCCATCGGAAGGCCATCAGCCTGACGTGTCCCAGCGCAGTCCTCAACTTTACTCAGCAATTCCAAGCTTTTTGTTCTCTAAAACGCTGAACTCGACGAATCCGCAAACAGTTACATCGAGCCAAATCTCTTTTTCAGACTATTAGAATCTATCACTTGCCGACGGCCACCCCCATCCCCTGCAAAGCTCCAAATTTTTAAGAATTCCAATTGGGACGCATCCACCTGCACCCAAGCCTTAACGAGGCTGTTTCTCGTTCCTCTCACTTTCCCCCAGAACAACACCAGCTACTCGATCTCTATGCGGGACATTCGTTGTTTCGCTGGCTAAACCGGAATCATCTCCAGCGCATCCCGCCAAACCGAATCAGGCCCTAGCAGGCTCAAAATCCTTCGATCAAAGGTGGCCAGCCGTCCTTGATTCCGGATCGCCAAATCAAGCAAAACACAATCCGTGAGTTGGTTATGTCCTACAACTCGTGCACGCAGCTCAGGGCGAATATCAGCTAATCCGTCCTCAAGCGGCCAGAAACGATGCGCGTCGTTAGCCGTCATCCGCGCCAGAGCTTCCATCACGTCGCCGAACAGAATCGGGATCTTTACTACAGCCGGCTGCATCCCCAGCCGCACAAAGCCCAACTGCGTCAGCGGACAAGTTGCCCACCCCGCCGCGCAATTCTCCGCAAACCACCGGTGCGCCGCCAGATGGTGGATATGTTTGGGCCAGGCCAAGGCCAGCAGAACATTTACGTCAAGCAGATTGACGAGCACCCTTATCGTCCCGGCTCAAGAAATTCCCGTGCCGCGTCTAGATCTTCTTTGCCTGTGGCTGTGTAAAGTCATCGTAAAGTCATCAGCCTGAACTGTCCCAGCGCATTTCTCGTAAAGTCATCGTAAAGTCATCAG
>JBKJUN010000325.1:0-13673 GCA_046590555.1 Bryobacter sp.
TCAGAATCCGCCCCGTATGCACCTGATACATCGCCGGAGCATGAACCACACTCTCCGTATAGAAACTCTTCACAAAGCAAATGCCCTCCACGCACTCAGCCAGATGAGGCATCAGGCTCGACACAGGCAACCCACTCTTGCCGTAGCGCTTAAATTCCCAGGGCGAGGCAAGCAACGGATTCGATCCATCCGTAAACTGCCCCCCCACCTTGCCAAAGCTAGCCGGCAAAGCCTTCCCCTCATACTTCTTGAGCGCGGGCTTTGGGTCAAACAAATCCATACTGGAAGGCGCACCCACCATAAAGAGAAAGATGACACTCTTCGCTTTAGGCGCAATCGCCGCCGTCGCCTCACGCTGCAGCAACCATTCCGCCGCTACGGCACCAAAACCATTCGCTGCTGTACGCAGCACATTCCTACGGGAGGTAAATGAAGTCATTACGATTAAACATGGCTAGGGCAAAGTCCTCAGCCGTGCCTCCTTTCGAGAAAAATTGCTTGGCCTGCTCTCGCTCGAGAGCACTTGGCACCCGGCCCAACGCCAACTGATAGAACTGATCCACCGACCCCTTGGCACGAGCCGCAAACGCCTTCGCCTGCTCCTGCATAAAGTCGCTATTCAGCATCGTCAGCCCCTGCAACGCATGCACTGAGGTAGGTCGCTCCGGGCAACTCGACATCGTATCGGGCTGATCAAAATTCATCAGCAACGGCAACCGTATCGTCCGCCGGTTTAGAACATATACAGTCCGGCGATACATCTCAGACCGGTCTTTCGGCAGCGGCCACAAATTATCCGGCTCACCTTCAGTAAAGATGATGTCGTAGATCTCAGGCTCAATCGGAGTCTTCACCGGCTTGCCATACATCTTGAGATTCAACATCCCACTCACAGCCAGAATCGAATCCCGAATCGTATCGGCATCCACCCTCCGCCGCTGCAGCGCCTGTTGCTGATAAGCCTTGCTGGTTAGAATCAGACGGTCAATGTGTTTGATATCCCAACCGCTCTCAACAAACTCCGTAGCCAGCCAATCGAGCAATTTCAGATTGCTGGGCCTGGCCCCCAACGCGCCAAAGTCATTCATCGTCGAGACAATTCCCTTACCCATCCGGAACTGCCAAATCCGGTTCACCATCACCCGGGCCGTAAGCGGATGACTCGAGTTCACCAGCCAGTTCGCCAGCGCCGCACGACGCCCACGCGGATCGAGCGACAGATCCCCAAGATCCTTCGCCAAAACCAGCGGAAGCCCAGCCTCCACAGCCTGCTGCTTCATTCGCGGATCCCCAACCTTTAACACATGAGTCGGCTTCGCCGTATCAACAGTAAACACGGAATAAGCATGCTCAGCCGGATCCGGCTCATCCAAATCAATCACATGCATCTTCTGCCGCAATGCCGCTCGCCTCGCTTTAAGATCAGGCGTAATCAGAGCCACAACTTCATCCCACGTAGGAGACAACTGCCGCTCTGCCTCCTTGGCAAACCGCTTCTGCTCCTCAGTCCGCTTCTCTTTATCAATCTTCAACGCATCCCTGAACTGTGGCTCAAGTGTCGGCAACTTCTCGGCCCGAAACTGTTCCCGAAACGGCTTCTCAATTTCCTTGATCTGATCCTTGAATGGCTTGAGTAAAGTCTCATGCCGCGACTGCCGCGTATCCGCAGAAAGCATCGAATCACCATCAACAATCTGCACTTCCCGAAATTCAGTCGAAGCCAAAATAGCCTGCAAACGGTAATAATCAGCCTGCAGAATTGGATCAAACTTGTGATTATGACAGCGGGCGCAATTCATCGTCATGCCCATGAAAGTGGCAGAGATGGCGTGAGTCATCTCGATCAGGTCTTCCTGTCGATTCTGCTCCTCATCCTGATTCCCACCCACCACATGCCGCGGCCCGGCCCGCAGAAATCCCGTAGCAATCAATGATTCAGAATTGCCAGGCAACAACTCATCGCCAGCAAGCTGCTCTCGAAGAAACTGATTGTAAGGCTTATTCGAATTGAATGACCGAATCACATAGTCGCGATAGCGCCACGCATGAGGCCGCTCGGCATCAAGTTCAAAGCCATTCGTATCGGCATAGCGAACCACATCCAGCCACTTCTGCCCCCAACGCTCCCCATAGCGCGGGCTCGCCATCAACCTGTCGAGCACCTGCTCATAATTCCCCTCAAGGCTGGTAGGTGGAAGTCCCGTCAAATCCAGTGTCAAACGGCGAATCAAACTCCGCCTCTCAAGCGACGGTCGCTTGGCCGGTTCGAGGTGATCGATCGGATGAACGCCATTCGGAATCGCAACACGCACAGGAGCCTGAAAGGCCCAGTAATTCCTACGTTTGGCGACAAGAGCCTCTTCTTTCGGATCTACCCGTGGAGCCGCTGGCAAAAGGCTAAAACATAGGATTAGAGCTAAAAAATGCTTCATCTTGACTTGATGACCAAGTTAACACAATCAATAAACATGTCCGAATCGCTTAAGATCGACACGAGTCCCATGTACAGCAATCCCCTCGGCCTCAAGACGCTGCACCTGCTCCACTCCATTAGCTCCACGCAACAGAATCTTCCCACCATGTCCAATCACGCGTTGCCAGGGCAGCGTCGGGTCAAACGTCTTGAGCGCCCAAGCCACCTGCCTCGCCCCACGCGGAAATCCCGCCGCAATCGCCACCTGTCCATAAGTCGCAACCTTGCCTTTCGGGATCTTCTTCACCCACCTTCGAATCTCAAGGAACACGCTTGATTTCTACCTGATAAATCTTGGGCCAAAGCTTTCCGGTAACAAAGAGCCGCTTGCCAGCCGCGTCATAGGCGATACCGTTCAGCACATCAGCCCTGCGTCCCGTATCGAGCAACCCACGCATGTCGATGATCCCCAACAACTGACCATCAGTGGGCGAAATCCTCAAAATATAGTCGGTCTGCCAAACATTGGCATAAAGCTCACCTTCGACAATTTCCAGCTCATTGATCTGATCAATCGGGCTCTTTCCGTTATGCACAGTGATCCGGCGCAATTCCTTCAGCGTCACCGGATCCCAGATGCGGATCTCACTGGTGCCATCACTCATATAAACCTGTTTGCCATCATTGGCAAGCCCCCAGCCCTCCCCCGGATACAGGAACTGCCCCGTCTGCTTCAATGTCTTCCGATCATAGATAAAGCCAACTCCCGCCTGCCAGGTCAATTGCAGAATCCGGTCCTTGAGCACCGTAATGCCTTCACCGAAATACTGCCCCGGCAAATCCACCTTCTGAAGTACCTGACCAGTTTCCAATTTCACACGCCGCAGACTGGACTGCCCCTTCAGCCCCGTACCCTCGATCAAAACACCATCACGATACTCAAACCCCTGGGTAAAGGCCTCCGGGTCATGCACAAAAGTTTTAACAACCTTGTAGCCATAACGCACCGGAGCTTGTGGCTTTACAAACTGGGCGCAAGCAATTGTAGAAAACGCAATTAACAAAAACCGATACATGTCACCCTCTAGGATAATAGAATCGATGGTGATGATTGATGGTCGGCCCGTTCTGGATGCATTACAAAAGATAAGTTCCTGCCCTCCCTTTACCACCGCAGACTCTCTTCGAAACCTCCTGACCTACCTTGTAAAACAAACTATTGAGAATCCCGGTGAGCCGATTAAAGAGGCTCAAATCGCCTCTGCCGTCTTCAACAAAACCGAAGGCTTCGACCCCCGCCAGGATGCCACCGTGAGAGTGCAAAGCTCCAGATTGCGTTCGAAACTAACCGAATACTATCTGGGTGCTGGCGCAAAAGACGCATGGATTCTCGAAGTCCCCAAAGGCAGCTACTCGGTTACAGCAAAGCAACGCGATATCGAACCAATAGTAGAAATCGATCAGCCCGTCGAGCGAAAACCACTATCGCCCTGGCTCTATGCCGTAGGTGGCTTCCTGGCCGGCGTCTTGGCCACCTGGCTATACTTGCGAGTCTGACGAAAGATATCTTCAAACATCGGCATTGTCAGTCGACCCGTTTGCGTATTCTGCTGGCTCGGGTGATAAGAACAAAGAATCGGCACAGTCGCGTCAATCCAAAGGCCATGCCCGAACCCTCGCACCTTCAACCCCGCAGCTTTTGCATAAGCATCCAGTGCAATGCGTCCCAAACATACAACGATCTTTAAGTTCTCGAGCAACCCAATCTCGCGAATCAAAAACGGACGGCATTGATCCAACTCCTCAGGCAAAGGCTTGTTGTCAGGAGGAGCACAACGGCCAGCCCCAGTCATATAGGCGTCGATCAATTCCAGCCCATCATTGCTGTCGGTACAGTTGGGTTGATTGGCGAACCCGCAAGCATGCAATGCAGAAAATAGAAAATCGCCGCTCCTGTCTCCCGTAAACATGCGTCCCGTTCGATTGGCCCCATGCGCACCAGGAGCAAGCCCCACAATCAACAAGCTCGCCGCTGGGTCTCCAAAGCCCGGCACAGGACGGCCCCAATACTCTTGATCTCGATAGGCACGCCGTTTGATAAGGGCAACGTTCCTGCAATGCTCCACCAGCCGGGGACAAGCCGTACAACCAACGATTTCGTTATGAAGGATTTGCAGTTGCTTGGACACAAACCAGATACTCACGTTCAGCAGAATTCCTGCTCAGACTGATAGCAGATTTAATAGCAGCACGAGCGGCATGCCACGGCTGGTACAGATCCAGATTCTCAATGGGACCCAAACGATCAGGCCAAAAATCGACAAACCTAACGAACTAAAATCTTGATCGACCCGACGCCACCCTGCACACTCAGCCGAATCTTCGGCCCCGCTTGAGAAAAAGCGGCATTTTCATAATAAGAACCCTTCTTCTCAAGGCCATCCACATCGATGCTTCCAAGCCCGCCACTAGCCTCGGCGTGAATCCCGGCAGACTTCGGCAACATCACTTCGCATTCACCAACCCCGCCTTGAATTTTCACCTCAAAATCACGCTTCGGCTCGCCAGTAAAATCGGCAAGCACCTTCCCTGCCCCCATTTTCATACTTACCTTCCGTAGATCGAGACTGCCAAGTCTAAGCCGAGCTTCCCCAGCTCCCATATTTACATCCAAGTCCGTAGCCAGACCATCAGGAAGTTGAATCCGCCACTTGTCCCCCTCAAACTTCAAGTTGCTGCTCTGATCTTTGGGCTGATCCACAACCAGCCGCGCTCGAAAACTGGAATCGTCAAAACGGAAACCGGGCACAAGCCCGCCGCTACCGTATCGCAGCTCGGCATTCACTTCCTTTTTGCCTCCACCCTCGATATTCAATTCACCAGCCGCCATGGTAATTTCGGCCTGCAGCATTTCAGCCTTGCTCGTGTTGGCCTTCTTGGTCTCAGTCATAGGAGGGCCAGCCTCTCGGCGATCTCCGCAAGAAAACAGCAACGAGAGGCAAGCTATCACTACGGTGTATTTCATGGCTGACACTATAACGTGATCCAGAGCTGCGAAGTTCAGAATCGTTTATTCTATAAAGTTCATGGTCAAAGTCGATCCGTCAGTCACCCCATCAACCCTTATTCCCGCAATTGAACGAATGTGGCAGGCTTCTGCCGAAAAGATCCTCAGTCTGGAGTCCTCCTGGACGCCCGAAAAAGGCTCCCCTGTCTTCACAATCGAAGGCAAATACACCTCGCGCGGCTGGACAGAATGGACCCAGGGCTTCCAGTTCGGAGCCGCCATCCTGCAGTTTGACGCAACCGGCGATCACCAATTCCTCGAGATGGGCCGCAAGCGCACTCTCGAACTGATGGCCACTCACGTCACTCACATCGGCGTTCATGATCATGGCTTCAACAACGTCAGCACCTACGGCAACCTCCTCCGCCTCATGGTCGAAGGCCGAACCCCTGCCAACGAATGGGAAAAGAACTTCTACGAGTTCGCCCTCAAAGCCTCAGGCGCCGTGCAAGCCTCACGCTGGTCCACAATTGCCGGCGGTGGCGGCTACATCTATTCCTTCAACGGCCCGCATTCATTGTTCGTCGACACCATCCGCTCACTGCGCGCCCTGGCCGTTGGCCACCGCCTTGGCCATGTTCTTACCGCAGAGAACGACAAGCGAATCTCCCTGTTAAGCCGCCTGATCGAACACGCCGAAGCCACCGCAAAATACAGTGTTTACTACGGCGAAGGCCGCGACGCCTATGACCTCAGAGGCCGGGCCGTCCACGAAGCTATCTTCAATCGCAACGACGGCAATTTCCGCTGCCCCAGCAGCCAACAAGGCTATTCTCCCTTTTCCACCTGGACCCGCGGCCTCGCCTGGGCCATGTGCGGTTTCGCCGAACTACTCGAGTTCTTCGAAACACTTTCCGAACCCAACCTCGACTCAATCAAAGCCTCCATGCGCAAAGCCGCCCAAGCCACCTGCGACTTCTACCTCGAACACACTCCCACCTGTGGCGTCCCCTATTGGGATACCGGAGCCCCCAACCTCCACCGCCTCGGCAATTACATGGACCGTCCAGCCGAACCCTTCAATGATTGGGAGCCCGTGGACTCCTCAGCAGCCGCTATCGGCGCACAGGGGCTGATCCGGCTCGGCACTTACCTCAAAGATGACCGCTACATGCAGTCCGGCCTTACCGTCCTCAAGACCTTGCTCGAAGAGCCCTACCTCTCGACAGATCCAAAGCATGAAGGCCTCCTACTGCACTCCGTCTATCACCGCCCCAACGGGTGGGATCACATTCCAGCAGGCCGCAAAGTGCCGTGCGGTGAAAGCTGCATGTGGGGAGACTACCATCTTCGCGAACTCGCTCTATTGGTAGAGCGCATGGCCAAAGGCAAACCCTACCTGACATTCTGGGCTTAGAGCCTAGGCTTCGTTGATCACACCAGAAATAGCTCTCAAATTCCGCGACATGCGGGATTCATCATCATCATGCTCAAGCATGTTTACAAATAGAGGAACCAGTTCAGGATCGCGCCAACCGGCCAGCGCTTCCTTCTCCAATTGACGGCAAGCCTGATCCATCGTCAGCGCCTTCTTATAGGAGCGTTCACTGCTTAAGGCATCAAAGACATCGGCGATTTGCAGGATTCTAGCCAGCAGCGGAATATTCTCGCCCTTGAGTCGATCTGGATAGCCCGTACCATCCCACTTTTCATGGTGATGCCGAATGATCGGCAGCACGTTCTCAAGACTCTTCATTGGCCGGCAGATCTCTTCCCCGCGAGTTACATGACTCCGCATGATCCGCCATTCATCATCAGTCAACTCTCCGGCCTTGTTCAGAATCGAATCAGGGATCCCGATTTTCCCAATGTCATGAAGGTACCCACCACGATGCAATGCCAACAAATCATTACGCCCCAAACCCAACCTGATGCCCAGTTCCACGCTGAAGTAAGAAAGTCTCCGGCAATGATCCGAAGTACATTTGTCGCGCTCCTCCACAGCCTGAGCCAAAGTGAAAAGAATGCTTTCAACCTCATCCAGTGAATCCAGTGCCGCCTTGTGACGAAGCATCGATAGAACTCGGGCCTTCAACACGCTAGGGTGAGCTGGCTGCAACAGATATTCATCCGCCCCACTGGTGAGGCCTTCTACCTCGTGCTCACTCCCCTGAACGCTCGTCAACATCAAAACGGGCAATAATTGCGTCGCGCGGTCCGCTTTCAGCGCACGGCAAAACTCCATCCCGTTTTGCTCAGGAAGAAACATGTCGCAGATCACTAGATCCACTCGCTCATTCTTCAGGATCTGATAAGCCTCGCTAGGCCGCCTGGCCTCGATAAACCTGGCACCAATTGCATTCAGCGTAGCCTTAACCACCCGGCGGTTCAGTTCCACCCCATCTACCAGCAGAATGCGAGGCTCCGTTTCGAGCACGGTGAATAATTCAACGTGTTCGCCGATAGCGGCTAAGGGTGCGGCACTAATAAGACTCGCCATTGCTAAGAACTGAATCGGCCAACATGAAGCGATTCATTAGGAAATCTAAGTAGAAAAAGTACTAGGATGAAGGAGATATGACTCGAAATATTGCCATCTTCGCATTGATTTCATTGACCTTACGCGCCGCTCCTCTCACTCAGGGAGAACGCGACCGGGCAATGAGCGAACTTCACGCCTCCCGCAAGCTCGTATTTGACGCCGCCTCAGGCTTGAGCGTTAAGCAACTGAACTGGAAAGCCGCCCCTGAAAAATGGTCAATTGCAGAGGTAGTCGAACATCTGGCCATCACCGAAAACTTCCTCTTCGGTTTCTACAAGCAGGTTGCAGCAGGCCCAGCCGATCCAGCAGCCAAGGCCACCCAAAAAGACGAAGACTTCCTCAAATCGATCCGCAGTCGCGACCAAAAGGTGAAAGCCCCAGATCAGGCCACCCCAAAAAACTCCTTTGCAAACACGGCAGCGGCTCTGGCAGCCTTCAAAGAGCGCCGCGACAACACAATCGCCTACGTCGAAAAAACACAAGATCAGGACCTTCGCCTGAAGATCGTCCCCGACTTCAAGATGGACGCCTACCAGATGTTCTTACTTTTGGCGGCGCACGCCCAAAGACATACCGACCAGATCAACGAAGTGAAGGCAACCGCCGGTTATCCGAATAAGTAGATCTACAGGAAAAGCGGCGCGGCGACAAGCGTAATCGTACTCAACAATTTGATCAGAACGTGGATCGAAGGGCCAGCAGTATCCTTGAACGGATCGCCTACCGTATCGCCGACGACAGAGGCCTTGTGCGCATCTGAACCCTTGCCACCGTGGTGACCCAGTTCGATGTACTTCTTGGCGTTATCCCAGGCCCCACCGCCATTGTTCATGAAGGTGGCCATCAGAATACCGGTAATCGTTCCCACCATCAGCATCGCAGCCACTGCACAAGCGCCCATAGGCGTACCGTCGGCAGCCGGAGGAAGGTTCTTGAAGAGCAAGCCCACCGCGACAGGGGCGAGAACCGGCAACAACCCCGGAAGAATCATGGCCTTGAGAGCACCCGCAGTAACGATATCGACGCACTGCCCGTAGTCCGGATCACTAGTACCCTTCATGATTCCCGGGTCTGCCTGGAATTGACGGCGAACTTCCTTGATCACGGTCTGCGCTACTTTACCCACAGCCTGGATCGCCAGTGAACTAAAGAGAAACACAAGCATTCCACCAAGCAAGGCACCAATAAACACGGGCACTTGACCGATATCGACGCTAAATGCAATTTCTTCAAATGGCTTGGACAATCGCTTGGCTAGAACCATCTTTACTTCGTCAATGTAAGCGCTGAAGAGCAGGAAGGCTGCCAGCGCCGCGCTGCCAATGGCGTAACCCTTGGTTAAAGCCTTCGTGGTATTTCCGGCAGCATCAAGCAAGTCGGTTCGATGCCGTACTTCAGCAGGCTGTTTAGACATTTCCACGATGCCACCAGCGTTGTCCGTGATCGGGCCAAAGGTATCCATGGCAAGAACGTAGGCGGCCGTCGAGAGAACACCCATGGTCGCAACGGCCGTCCCATAGAGGCCGCTCGATAGGGAGCTAACTCCAGGAAGCGCCGCTTGAATCCCCATCCAATAAGAACTAAAGATCGCAACGCTGATCGTCAGCACCACCAGACCAGTGCATTCCATTCCGATCGCAAGGCCGGAAATTATTGTCGTAGCAGGGCCAGTGGTGCACGATTCGGCAATGAATCGAACCGGCCGGTAATTGTGATCTGTGTAGTACTGGGTTAGAAAAACGAATAGGAAACTTGTGACGATACCAATAACGCCCGCACCAAAGAGCCACATATTGCCGCCAAGCAGTTGCTGAATGGCGACATAAAAGCCGCCGATCGAGATGATGCTAGCGACGTAGAAGCCACGGTTCAAGGCGCGCATCGGATCTTCCTCGCCCTTGAGCTTCACTGTAAACACGCCAATAATACTGGCAAGAAGCCCCAGCGCGCAGGTATAGAGCGGAAAGAGAATACCAGACAATCCGAAAACCTTGTACAGCGTCACACCAAGAATCATGGCGCCAATATTTTCAGCGGCAGTAGATTCAAAGATGTCTGCACCGCGGCCAGCGCAGTCTCCAACATTGTCGCCAACGAGGTCGGCGATCACGGCAGGGTTGCGAGGGTCATCTTCCGGAATACCCGCTTCTACTTTGCCAACGAGGTCAGCACCAACGTCCGCAGCCTTCGTATAGATGCCACCGCCAAGCTGTGCAAAAAGGGCGACGAAGCTGGCTCCAAAACCAAAGGCAACTATTTGTCTAGGTATATCCTGTGGTTGATTCAGCCCATCGAAAAACGCAAACAGCAACCCCACGCCAAACATCGAAAGCGCAGTGACGGCAATGCCGGTTACTGCACCACCCCGAAGAGCAATTTGCATAGCTTCGCCAAGGCTCGAACGAGCAGCGGCAGCCACGCGAATGTTGGCACGAATCGAAACCCACATGCCACTAAATCCCGCAGCAAGTGAGCAGACAGCCCCAAAAAGGAAACTGATCGTCATGCGAACAGCAAGCTGCGAGTCATCTTTACCTAGCAGGTAAGCGAAATAGATGATGAGGGCAAGAACAACGGCCAAACCAGCGATGGTGCGGTTTTGACGGTTCATATATGCCTCAGCGCCACTCTTGATAGCGTCAGAGATTTTGCGCATCTCAGGCGTGCCGGTGTCTTTAGCGAGAACATATCTGGCGAGATAACCGGCGACTAGCATGCCGAATGCGCTAATGGCCAGGATACTTAAAAGTGTAGTTTGCCCTGTGGCATCACTTGGCACAGCCTGGAACCACAGCGCGAACGGAGCGTTGAGGAAATAATTCACTTTGTAAAAGACCTTTCGAAAATACGAAAACGTCTGTTAGCTTAACTGATTAGGCACGTTCGGAGCAAACGAAATTTGATATCGAAAGCGCTCCACCAAGGCCATGTGCGGTACCGTAAGCGCGGCGAGTGTCACAAACACTATTCGAATGACTCGAGTTTCGAGGCTAATACCATCGAGAAGTTGAACTCCAAACGACAAAAAAACAAGCACAACCAGCATGGGAAGAAATGCCGCTTTACAGAATGCTCCCAAGGCAGGCGAACCAGCCAACTGATAGCTCCTCAAAATATGACGCGCACTGTGCATTGCACAAAAATAAACGGTGAACGCCAAAAGTGGAGTCGAAACAGTTGCTAGAAACGCCAATGAAGCGAACTCCAAAGCACTTAAACGGTTCCGCCAGAACAGCATCAGCGAAGTTGCCGTTAGCCCAATCAACCATGGCAAGGCTAAGGGTCGAAAAACATTTACGGTTTGAGCAGCTGTATCGGTTCCGACAAGTGCGGAAAATAGCTCAGTCACTTCGGCAGCGTGAAGAATAAGGGGCAGAAAAATGATCGCGCCGCCATAAAGCAATCTCGCAAAAAGCGGAGTGCCTGCCGCAGGGTCTCCGGAAAAATGAATGATTGAGATCGCAAGAAAACAATAGAGAAAGACTGCTGGAGAAGCCTTCCACACCAAGACGACCAAGACAACGGGAATCAAATATCCAATCGCAAAAAAACTCCAATCTCGAGCTCCGGATATCTTAAATTGATTGCGTCCGTAAATCGTATCCAGGGCACCGTGCGGAATACCGAGCAAAACCACCAGACTACCCAACACAATCATTTCCCATTTGCGATCTGCCAACGGAAGCAGCGGGCCAAATATCGCCAGCAAAACGAACACCACGCTCTGCAGGAGATTCGCCGTCATGATGCCCAGGATTCTTGCCACTCCATTGCTTTGCTCAAGAATGCACCCGGAATCTCTTTCAGAAACGGCACCATTGGCAGCGCGGAAATTACATCCGCATAGTCTGCCGGTTGCCCGAGATCAGACAGGAAGCGGATGATACGGTCCGTTTTCGTGTTTTCAAATAGTGACAAAAAAAGAGAGGGGGCCAAGTCTGGCCTCGACCTCAGGACAGTCAGAAAGAGATGATCCATGGCCTGAAGCCATATTGGGTCAGCTGGATGAGACCGAGGAAGTGCGCAATCACGGAGGGAATGTGCACAAATGCCAGCCCAACGCTGAATCCGCTGATAGGCATAGCCAGTGCAGGGCCGCGCACCCCCAGCACTTAACCCAGCATAGATATACTTCGCGTCAGGGCTTGGGCTCGTTGCATGGATCCCCATGGGTAGAATGCCTTCTTCCCGGCGGATTACTTTAAATCGGGCTTTGGCGACCCGTCTTTGGATTGCCAATTCATGATCCTTCAGAAGTCGAATGGCGTCCTCAGGTTCAGCTCCAAAATGGGTCACCTCGATCAACGCTCGGCGAGAAGAAATCGGCAAATAATATGTAAACAGGATTCGGTTTGGCGTACTAGACGAGAAATCCATCAAATCTAAACACGACGGATCAAAGACATCTTCTTCTGTCTCAATCTCAGTACCGTAGAATGATTGCCAAAGCGTGGAATCCCCAGCCTTCGGGGCAATTTTGGGCCGCGTATCAATGACAATCGGGGCTCTATTTGTGTCAACCAGCCATTGTCCACTTTGCTGAACCAACCGCCTGGGAATATCTATGCCGGTGAGAAACTCGATTCGCGAACACTCTTGTATCGTCGCCCGGGCTTGGTCGTAATAGTCACTAGCCGCCACCATCAAATAAGGGGTGGACCCACATGAAAGTTCTACCGATTTTTGTGCACTGGTGACACGCATCTTTCGCCACTGCTGCTGAGCCAAAGCTTGCGACCGGCGATCCCCATCGTCCCAGAAGCACCATGTTCGATCATTTGAGTAAGTTTTTCGCTTTTCAACGAGCAGTGTTTTCGGACAATCTCGACCGAATTCGGCAAGACGCGATGCAAGGGCTAGTCCAGCACACCCTCCGCCAAGGATGATGACATCATATTCGACCTTCATGAGAACTCCTGAAAAGAATTCCGGGCGCCTCAACAAGCACACCCGGACACAACGGATTAATTTAGTAAGCCGGTTCGGTTTCCGACTTGCGTGCAGCGATCATGTAAATCAACACACCAAACATAGCTTTGGCCACGATGTCGGAGATGGTATATCCAACCTGGACCGCAGTGATGGCTTGGCTGCCGGTGAAGCCAATCATTGGGAAGACATAGACGATGGGGTAGAACAACCAGGAGACAACAACGACGTAGCGAGCTGCATTCACAAGCCCTCTAGCGTTTGCCGGCTGACTCTCAATAGACTTCGAAAGGCCGAAGAATAGATCTATCACAATGAGCGTGAATGGGATCATGGAAAGCGTCCACCAAAGCCAGCGAGTGCCGGAGTCGGTAGAGATTTCACCTGGGTATCCAAGAAGCACCATGATTGCCGCCAAGAGACCAAGCTTGGTTGCTTTAGCCACTGATTCCTTTGCGGGCAGACGCATGACAAGAATCAATTCCACTAGGAGAAGCGGCACTGTAAGGAGCCAATCGATGTAGCGATAGGCATCGTTGAACGCTGTTCCAGTGGGCTTGATCGTACCGTTGAGAACGGTGAATGCGTGATCCCACGAAGTGAAAATTCGAACGTAGTGATAGAGGGCGATGAAGGTCACCAGCCCGGTGATTGTTATGGCCGTTCGGTATACAGGTGCCACCTGAGAACGGTTCAAGAAAAAGAAAGCAGTCGCGGCGCCCATGACTGCTATTGCGAACGAGAAAGCGTTGTAGACGAGGTCAAATTGACCAACGGTAATT
>JBKJUN010000409.1:0-6566 GCA_046590555.1 Bryobacter sp.
GATCAAAATACCGGCGCTGCCAAACCTGCCACGACAACAATTCCTGCGTCGTCCCGCCACGCTTCAGATACAAGCGGTTAGTCAGACTCACTTCCAGTTCCTTAGTATTTGTCATTAGCTCGGTATCGTCAAATCGGATAATTCGCGAAAAGTCATTGATCCCGTCCACATAGCGAAACGAAGCCCTCGGCTCGATCACATGCTTCATCTTGCCGCCACCAAGCCACTTCGGCGACTTCTCAAACACCTTCGCAAACGACGGCATCACCAACTCCACACTCAAGTCGCGCGCACTTCGCCTGGCGTTCTCGCCAGACACCCGTCCATCCACCTTCGAGCTCCCCCAGTAAGATTCCCGCAACCCAAAACTTGGCACCAAACTAAACCCCGCATACCGGAACGCCGTCGAAATTCGAGGAGCAAAATCCGCTCGCTCCACATACTGTCGCGTCTGAAACAAAGGCTGATTCCTGCGTACTAATCCTGCCGTCGACTCCATCGACACCCACACCGGAATCTTCTTCCAGATCTGCGTATCCCGTCGAGTGTACTCAAGTTGCGGCAGTTTCCTCACCGTGATCGAATCACCAGGCTCGGTCGTCTGAAAATTCTGGCTCCGCGCAAACACCACCTGCACGTTATTCCCCCGCCACTGCTTCTCTACAAACCCAACCGAGTTCACTTCCGAAAAAATCGCCTCATTGAAGCTCTGCGTAAAGGCCTGCCGAAAAATAAATGCCGACAGGTAATTCATAGTCCCCTGCGCCCGCCAGCCTTTGCCCAACTCAAACTTGCCATCAAACCGCAAACTATAACCACCCTGTTTGATTCGTCGCCCATCAGTCAACAACAATCCCTTATCGTCTACTCCAAACAACGTGAAATCAAAATCAGAGCCCTTACGCGGCTTCCCGCGAAACTCCACGTTGTGAGACAGCCCGCGAGCGGTAAAGTACTGCGGCCGGTAGGTCAGATCGTAGGAACGGTTGATTGCCCAGTAATACCCCATCCCGATCATCTGACCAAACCTCGAAGAGTTGCCAAAGCTCGGCGTCAGAAATCCACTCCGCCGAGGCTGCTTCTCCAGAGACTTATAAAAGTAAGGGAAGTAAAACAGCGGTACCCCTCTCACCCGAAACATCGCCCGCTGCGTAATCGCCCGCTGATTCGGAACAATGTCAAACTTCGGGGCCCGCAAAGTCCACCAGGGCCGCGGATAAGAACAACTCGTAATCGTCCCCTTATACAGCACATACTTGTTCTGCAACCTCTCCGCCCACTCTCCCTGAAACTGAAATGGATTCGAAGTAGTCAGAATCCCCGGACGTGCATCAATCCGAGCCGCAAAACTCCCCCTGATTTCATAAAACTTCCCAGTGGAATCCTTCGTGTTGTAATCCGCCTTCGTACAAAATATCTCCTCCCCCTCTTCGTAATTCTTGTAATGCACATGCCCCCGTGCATGTGCCTCCCCTGTCTCAAGGTTGTAGTCAATCTCGTCAGCCTCCAGGGTCGACTCATAAATATCAACCACCGCCCCCACCCGCAACTTCACCCAATCCCCTTCCACCGTCTGCGAACCAATCGCCTTCACAATCACCTTATCTCGTGGCGGCGCACCAGGCCGTACAAAAGGAAGTTTAATGTTAGGATTCGATGTAGGCCCACTAACAGCCGCATTTGGCGACTGCGGTGCACCCATAACAGGCGGCCTATACTGCGCAAAAAGGGGAATACAAAGAAACAGCGAAACCCAATGAAATGAAGAAACTACGTGACAAATCACTCCAACCGTGTTAAGCAAATAAGAGTACTTCTTTGGGGATATACGTGTGCAGCTCAAGGCTAAGGTTAACAAGCCCGGCTAGAGCGGCACAAGCTAGCGTACCCCTAAAGTACTGGATTCAACTCTCCGAAGAAAGGATGTGGCTTTGGCAATCAAGTGCGGCTATTGCAGCAGCGACAACGCAGCGGAAGATCTCCGTTGCCATCTCTGCGGTCGTCGCATGTCCGGGCCCGTCCTCGTTCCTGACACTTACGGCAATGTAGCCCACCGTCTCGATGCTCTAGAAGAACGCTTAGTCAGCGAAGATGTACGCTCTCGCCAACCCTTCCAGACCCGTCTCTTCCCCGTCCAGGAACCCAAGCGCGTCATCCCTTTTGAATCACTATCTCCCGACGCCGCCAAGACCGCCCGCTCCACTCAAGAGCGCAACGCCAAAGCTCGCGGCAGGCAACGGAACCAGTCACTCAACCCCGACGACACCGAAGAAATCCAAAAGGAACTCGCCTTCCCTTCAGAGCATCTCGAAACCCGCACCGTAGAGCGCGCCCTTTACATCAACGCTCCCGTTGCCATCCCCACTCACCGCGCCATGGCTGTCGCCTACGACATGGCCATGATCGCTATCGGTGTTGGCATTCTGGTTACGATTTATTACTTTGGTGGCGTCCAGTTCGGCCTGGCCAAACTCGACATCAGCACCTACGCTGTTGTCACTGCCTGTGTCGCCCTCCTCTACAAGGTCCTGTGGGCCCTCAGCGGCGGCGATACGCCCGGAATGGCTGCCGTCCATCTCCGACTGATCAATTTCGATGGCAACCGTCCCAACCGCGAAGAACGCCTGCTCCGTGTCCTGGTCTCGATCGTCAGCTTCGCCTCTCTCGGCGTAGGTCTCCTCTGGTGTCTCTTCGACGAAGAGAAGCTCACTTGGCACGATCACATCACCAAGACCTTCTCCAGCCCCAAGGTCGAAGACTAACTACTTCACCGCCGCCATCGCGACGATCAAAAGCTTCTCCCAGATCGGCAACCGGTGCCGAGCCCGCAGCACTTCAAAGCCTGAAGCCTCAATCCGCCGAAACAACCGCGAGTAGATCTCTATCAGCGCCCACAGGCTAGAGCGCGAATCCCGGTCCACCATTTCGATCATCGGTCGCGAAAACTGGTAATAGCCGCGTGCCCGTCTCCCCAGGTCCTCCAGCAACTCATGCAACCGGGGAGACACGGTGCCCTTCTTCAGATCATCCTCAGCCACCCCGTACTGCCGCATCAAATCCACCGGCAAATAACTCCGTCCAAGCCCGGCATCCTCACCCACATCCCGCAGGATATTGGTCAACTGAAACGCAATCCCGCACTTCTCGGCCATCTCAAGCACTTTTGCACTTTGAAACCCAAAGATATGAGTAATCGTAAGCCCCACCACCCCGGCCACGCGATAGCAATATTGGTAGAGATCCTGAAAAGACTCTGGCTGCGAGAAGCTCAAGTCGCTAGTAACACCTTCGATCATGTCGTAGAGATAAGAGCGGGGAATCCGGTACCGGACAACCGCATCCACAAACGCAGGCCAGATCGGATGTTCAACCTCTCCACCGTCGAGAGCAAGGTCCAACTGTTCCCTCCACCCATCCAGTGCCTCACGAGTAGCCCCAGTCTCATCGCTAAGGTCATCGCATTCCCGCATAAACGCATAGACAGCACACATGGCCAGCCGCTTCTGCCTGGGCAGCACCAAAAACGAGTAATAAAAATTCTTAGCCCGCGCGCGAGCAATCGCAACGCAACGCTCATAAGACTCGGCAACTGAGATCACGGTAGACAAGAAGGGCTCACCGACAGTATCTCTCGATTTTTTGCCCCATGGTGACACCATCAACCAGCCAACTTTTAAATGGCACAAGATTTGATAGCAACGCAATGGGTCAGCTTAAGGCAAGCCATCTTCTTGGTTCGAACTGGCGGTATCTGAGTGGACCAACGACTGAGTTCGCCGAAGGCTACTGCCAATGAGGTTCAATGCAGCGCTTATGGATTCACGATCCCAATTGCTGATCCTGGCGTGTTCATGGATGAACTTGAGCCATTGCTCCACGACCAAGACCTGCTCCAGCCTGAAAGTCTCATACAACCGCAGTAAGCGTTCCGTGTTCATTGCTAGTTCAATCGGCTTATCCCTATCCGAGTTGTAATAGAGGGCCAGCTTGTATAGTGACCATTCCCGAAACTTTTGGTCCGTTTCATCAAGGTCAGAGAGCGCACGTGTTAGCCAAGCCGGGACAAAGGCTATCAGCGCTTCTTCAGAAAGCAAAGACAGCGACCCATACTGGATTTCCATCGTATCGTCGCTGATCGTAGTCCAGCTTTGCCCGCGCATGCTCATCTCGAGATCCGTACACTCATCACAGGTGCAGCCTGGGGTCACCGAGCCCAAAAACTGTTTGGGTGGAAACGCTGCATGGATCTGCTGCACCAGTTGCTGCACGGTCATTAACTCTAGAATTATAACTTTAGACCCCTCACGCCGTGAAATCCAGACAAAGCAGAAGAATCAGTAACCAGTGCCACCCATTTGCTCTCTTGGCCTCCTTAAAGCCAATGAGGTGCCAAGGTGCGACGCTGAAACCCAAGTTCAGCTTCGAGCAGGTCCCCCCAGCAAACAACCCGAGACGAAATAAAAACAGGTTCAACATGCCACAACTTGATTGGTCCAATTGTCTCTCTGTCGAGAGCATTCCCGGCAAGATGAGCGGAACCTGAGTCCTAAAAGGCAGCTGTATGCCGGTGAAAACCATTTTTGAAAACCTTGAGGCCGGCATGTCCGTGAAGGAAATCACATAGGTCATTATCTAACCGAACAAGAGATCAAAGCTGTTTTGCATTTCGCCACGAAAAGGCTCGACAAGGCTCCAGCCTACGGATGAAAATTCTCTCTGAAAACGGCACGCCCAATCCAATCGCGCGCAGTCTGGCTGGGCATGAGGTTGCATTTTCTCGCCAGATCGGTTGGCATGAACTCAAGAATGGCGAGTTACTGCAAAAGCTGAAAATGCTGGCTATGATTTGCTTCTCACGTCGGAAAAGAACATCCGCTGCCAGCAGAATCTCTCCGGGCCTAAGATTGCCATTGTCGTCTTGGGAAACCAGCAATGGCCTGTGTCAAACTCCGTCTTGATCGAATTCTCGAGGCGGTGAATGCAGCCGCCCCAGGCAGCTATTCTGAAGTCGAAATTCCCCACAAAGACTGAATTAACAATTGTTCGCGCCGACGTTCACTAGATAGCTCCCGCAAAACGGCACAGCGTTTATGATTCGGTCCCGCGAGGTTGCAGACGCGCAACATAAGACTAGAAACGCGATTCCGCTCAGGCAACTACCGCACCGCTCAAATAGTCGACCAGATGGAAATCGCCCCACAAACGCCAACAAAAACAGCACCCCCTTATTCCCCCAAAGCTTCTCGCGCCAGCAAAACCCGCTTCCGCTCCATCCCCCACCGGTACCCACCCAACTCCCCATTACTCCGAATCACCCGATGACAAGGAATCGCCAGCGCCACCGGATTCGCGGCACAAGCCGTCGCCACAGCCCGCGTCGCCGTCGCCTGCCCAATCCCCGCCGCCACCTCCGAATAACTCCTCGTCTCCCCGCACTGAATCGTCTGCAGATACTGCCACACCCGCGCCTGAAAAGCCGTCCCTCTCACATCCAGCGGCAGCCCAGGCTCAATCCGCTTCCCCACCAGATACCCGCAGATAGCCTCATGCCAAACCCGCAGCGCCTCACCAAAGGGCATCTTCACCCGCTGCAATTCAGCCGCAGGAAACTCCTCCTCCAGCTCACGCAACAAACTCACTTCATCATCCCCCAGCCTCAAACTACAAAGCCCCCGGTCGGTCGCAGCAATCAGAATCAACCCAAGCGAAGTCTCAAGCAAAACATACGAAATCTCCACTCCCTTCCCACGAGCCTTATACTGCGCCGGCGTCATCCCCAGCTCTCGATCCACCCGTTCATACAAACGGCTCGACGACCCAAACCCTGCCTCATACAAAGCGCTGGTCACCGTTCCCTCCCCATGCAACACTTGCTTCATTTTCTCCATCCGGCACCTCGACTGAAACTGCTTCGGGCTCACCCCAACAGCCGCTTTAAACTTCCGCTGCAAATGAAACGCACTAATCCCGGTAATCCGCGCCATATCCTCAAGCGAAACAACCGCATCGCAATGATCCCGCAGATACTGACTCAAATAAGCAATCGGATCGATTGGAATCATCACGCTTACTCTAACTCCTTCATATCTGAAGCTTAAGGTCAAAGCTCCCTACGAGAATATCCGTTTCTTGCTCCAGCTCAGAATCGTTTTCACCAGCAACCAAACCCGCTCACCCTTCTCGATCTTCGGTCGCGCATCCAACACCTTAAAACCGCCAGCCTCAATCTTGTCGAGAATCGCCATCCCCCCGCGAGAGAACAATTCAATATCCAGAGCCAAACGCGCATCCAGCGTAGGAATCAACGGCAACCCCTTCACAAACAACTCACGCGCCACACCCACCGCCTCAGCCAGCGCCGCCTCAAACCCCGCACTCTGCCGCAACTCCATCACATCGCTCTCCGGCACCCCATGCCGCGCCAGCAGATCAAGCGGCATATAGATCCGGTTCTTACCAACATCCACCCGCACATCCTGCCAGAAATTAGCCAACTGCAACCCGGTGCAAGTGTAGTCGCTCAGCACCGCCCGCTCCTCATCGTGATATCCACAAAGCGCGAGCAC
>JBKJUN010000722.1:0-2551 GCA_046590555.1 Bryobacter sp.
CCAGGCATCGGGTCTTTTGTCGTTGACGAATGTCTGTACCTGTTGGGGTGTTGGCGGCAAACCAGTGAGGTCAAAATATGCGCGGCGTACAAGCACTTCTTTTGAAGCAGGCGATGAGGGGGCAAGTTCTGCTTTGTGCAAGCGGGCCAGTACAAATGCATCGATGGGATTTCTAACAAATCTCTTGTCAGCCGGGGATTCGAATTTAGGGAGTGTAGGATTGGAGCGTGGTTGAAAGGCCCAATGTCGGCGCTCGACTGCTGTATATTTGCCAAGAGGGGCAACGGTCGAGGCGACCAATTCCAGACAAATCGTCAAAGCTAAGAGTATACGCATTATGTTCTGTGTCTAAATTCTATGAAAATTAAGATTCCGAAACAAGGGGGGCATTCGTTTAAGTGACTGATTTCGCTGAGATTTGGATCGTCTTGACCTTGCTCAATCCTGGAGAAGGCCCACGTGTTCTTGAGCCCGATATCGATGCAGCCCTTCGACTTCGGGTGGGGCGGGCCTGTACAAAGGTCAAAGGCGAGGGTGCGGTTGGCGCTGAGTTAGTGATGGGGCAAGAGACGGGCGCTCAACAGTTAGCTACTCAAGCATCAGCCAGCGAAGGCAAGCAGTTCTATATCGCCTGGCTTAAGGATCGCTATGGCTACAATATTGCCAAAATCAACGAAGCTTACGGTCTGGAGATGACTAGCTTCAGCGACCTATCGGAGAGCGATTTCCGGCAGGTGGATCGCACGCGAAAGGCTGTCAGCGAAGATGACCGCCTCTTTCTGGCTGATCTGGAATCGATGCTCAAAATAAAAATAGACGAAATGTTTCAGGCCTGTGCTGCCGGGCTCAAGACAGCGTGGAAGCGCAACCGTACATAGTCGGCAGTCCAGTTTCCGCTCTTGTCTTTGAGGACTCCACTGAGCAGCATCAAGGCTGTGTCGAGAACTGCCTGTTGCCGTGCTGGTTGCAGGTGGGCGACGAAGGGAAGAGCGAAAGTCTTGAGCCAGCCTTGCATTCCACTCGGAAGGGGAGTAGGGCGGGGAAGCAATTCGACCCGCACAGGCTCGAAGCCATGAGCCCGTAGCCGCTTGCGAAATTCATCTGGTGTCGGGTAGTACCAGCCAAAGCCCATGTCATCTTCGCCATGAATCCCGACTGCTGCCCGCATCGCAACAACGATTGCGGCTACGTTTCCAAAGCCGCCGAATTCCCCGACAAAGCGTGCGCCTGGTTTCAAATGGTTTGCCACCTGGGCCAGCACTGCATTGATGTCCTTGGTCCAATGCAATACGGCGTTGGTGAAAACCGCATCGAATTGGCGGTCAAGCTTGAATTGATGCATGTCTGCCACTGCAACGTCGAGACCCAGCTTTTGGGCCGCTTCGATCATCGAAGTTGAATTGTCGACACCGAATACATCGATGCCTGAAGCAGCCAGCTTGGCGGTGAGTGCTCCATCGCCGCAGCCAAGATCGAGGATGCTCTCGCCAGATACTGGAGCCAGCCATTCGACAACGGGCATGCCAAGATCAGAAACAAATCGAGCGTTTTGGGCATAGCCCTTGGCGTCCCAGCGATTTTCAGACATGAGTTCAGGATAGCTGGGACAAAAAGAAATGTGCTGAACTGGTCGCCGAGCGTGCTCAACTGAACCTGACATTGCTTGCAATAGTTGAAGCTTGGAAGTTGAAACTGCGACGAGGCGGCTGGAGCAGCACGTGGCTGGTTACCTTTTTCTCGATGATGCGATCGAGCCCTCCTGCCAATCCATCTATTCTTCAGCCTTTTAATCAGGATCAGTGTTCTCGTTGTTTTTCTGGGATAGAACGAGCGCGTTTTGAATAACGTCTCCGCGTGAAATATCAAATCGATCAATGGGCCTGCGATTGGCTGGTTCCTAACCTGTTACTTCAGCCCTTGGTTGAAAAGTTATTCAAGCATGGCATCGCAAGAATCCCGGATGGTGTGAAATTACGGATTAGTGCAAATCTAAGGAACCAATCTTTATTGATCTTCGTTGCTAACAGTGGGCCTTTTGTTTCGTCTGATTCGCTAAGGCTCTTGAGGATGGTTTGCAACTGCGACAGGGGATTTGCCTGGCAAATACTTCTGCACGATTAGGGGCTCTCTATAGCGATGCGCACAGCAACGAGTTGCGGAACTGGCATGAGGGTGGGGTGGCAGCCTGCTTCACGATTCCAGTCCGCCTTGTGAATGCAGATCCGCCTGAGAAGACGTTAGATCTGAAAGAGAGGTTCACTCATGAGAGTTCTTATCGCTGACGACGAAAGGCTGGCGCGCCAGCGCTTGCTCAGCCTTCTTCAAAAAGAAGAAGATGTTGAGATTGTCGGAGAGTGCAGCGATGGTGCTGCCGCTGCTGAGATGCTGAAGTCCCGGCCTGTGGACGTGGCCTTTCTCGATATCGAGATGACTGGTCAGAGTGGGCTTGAAGCCCTGGGCTCGGCCAATCAAGGCGTTCAACCTCTTGTTGTCTTCATTACAGCCTTCGAGCAGTATGCAGTACGAGCCTTTGAAGCGAACGCTTTTGATT
>JBKJUN010000730.1:0-1424 GCA_046590555.1 Bryobacter sp.
ATGGAGAATGGCTTCACGGCCCAATTGATGAAGAGCGTGACGCCAATGCCACGCCAATGCTGGGTAACCTGCGAAAGTGCCGCGAAGTCGATTTTCACGAGCATCGGGATGATCATCAGCCAGATAAGAATGGCCACTGGCAGATTGACCTTGGCAATTTCCATCGCGCTGACAGTCTCAAGTGCCGCTGGCATGAGTTGCCCAAGGGCAATGCCCACAACAATGCAAAGGCCGACCCAGACGGTGAGATAACGTTCAAACAGGGACATGATTTGGTTCCAGATTACGAATTGCCGATATCGGAGAGTTTCTGTTGCAACGAAAGCCGGTCGAGCGATGGCATCGGCAGATTGACGAAGATCGAAATGCGGTTCTTCATCATCCGGTAGGTTTCAGCAAAGGCGAGGCGTTTTTCCGCCTCGGTGCCTTCAACCGCGGCGGGATCGGGAACGCCCCAATGGGCCGTCATCGGCTGGCCCGGCCAGACCGGGCAAACTTCCGCCGCCGCATTGTCGCAAACCGTGAAGACAAAATCGAGTTTCTGTGCACCGGCAACTGCGAATTCATCCCAGCTTTTTGAACGGAGGCCCTTCGTTGAGTGGTTGAGCTGTTTCAGCAAGTCAAGGGCGTAGGGATGCACCGCGCCCTTGGGCTGGCTTCCCGCACTGTAGGCGTTGAATTTTCCCAGCCCTTCACGTTGCAAAATTGCCTCCGCAAGAATTGAACGGGCCGAGTTGCCCGTGCAGAGAAACAGGACATTGTAGACTTTGTCAGGCACAGGCAGCTCCGGTTGGTTGGCAACAAGGGGTGAGATCGTCAAGCAGGGGTTGGCAGAGTTCGGGCCGTCCATCACAGCAATCCTTGAGCAGGTAGACGAAGAAGCTGCGCACTGCGTCCAGATCCACCCGGTAGACAATGCTGCGGCCATCACGCTCTGATGAAACAAGGCCGGCGCGGGACAAGATGGTCAGATGTGTTGACATCGTATTGTGAGGTACATCCAGCTGCTTTGCGATCTCGCCAGCGGCCAGGCCACCGGGTTCATTGCGCACAAGCAGCCGAAATGCCTCAAGCCTCGTTGGCTGCGCAAGGGCAGAAAGAGCTGCAACAGATGTTTTCAAGTCCATATGTCGAGAAATATCGACATATTATTACAGGATTATGACAATTCTTGCCGTTGTGTGTGAAGAGGTGCGGTTGAATTTGGTGCAAAGCAATGCTGGATTCTGACGAAGCACCACCATCCACTATGCTAAGCGTTTGAAATTGAGTAGTTTTTCTTAACCCGAAAGGTTGGCTGGGGGACTAGGATGCTCAGTTTATTTTCCTATGGGCCTTGTATCGCTTGATGTAGAGGGTATTGTTGCGCCCTTGGTGTACCACAGTGGTGTACTTATGGTGTCCCACAGTGAGGCTTAATGGAC
>JBKJUN010000008.1:0-3396 GCA_046590555.1 Bryobacter sp.
ATCGCATTCTCGAGGTTCACGGTCGATTCGTCCAGAGCCGACAAAGTATTTGCAAAGGTCCGGACCCCGGCAAAGTCTTCAATCGCAGTTATGTTCGCCTTTGACTCGGCAATCAGCTCCCTCACGGCAGGCACAATATGCGCCACTTCAATCTGGTCAAAGGGAATTTCAAACGATACTCGCAAAAGTGGGTTCATGACTGCTTCAACATCTCCTCAATCTTCTCAACGGCAATTTCGCAAGCTGCTTTAGGGGCGTCGTAGTGTGTGACAATCCTCACCAGCGTCGGTCCAAAAGCGCTCATCAACACGCCACGCTCCGCCATGCGAGCTGAAAAGTCAGCCGCAGTCCAGGGCGTCCCGGCCACATCAAATATCAGAATATTCGTTACTACCTTCGATGCATCGATCGTGATGCCCGGCATCACAGAAATTCCTTCCGCAATCATTCGGGCATTGGCATGATCCTCGCCGAGGCGTGCCGGCATCTTCTCGAGCGCAATCAATCCTGCCGCCGCGAGAATTCCAGCCTGCCGCATCCCACCGCCCAAGCGCTTCCGGTACAAGCGCCCCTTGTCGATCAGCGCCTGAGGCCCAACCAACATACTGCCAACCGGCGCACCCAGCCCCTTCGAGAGGCAGAACATGACTGTATCCACTCTGGCCGTGATCTCCGCCACTCCCCGCCCTGTCGCAGCAGCAGCATTAAACAAACGCGCCCCGTCCATATGAACAGGCAACCCCATCGAATGCGCACCATCACAAATCGCGTCCAATTGCGCCTGCGGGTATACCGTTCCCCCACCCACATTGTGAGAATTCTCAACTTCAATAAGCCCGGTTGGCGCAGCGTGCGGCCCCAACGGTCGAATTTCCGCCTTCACCCGCGCCCAATCGAGCAAACCATCCGCTGTTGGAATCGCCCGCGCCACACAACCGGCAAACCAGGCCATCATCGACAGCTCGTAATTCAGGATGTGCCCGCGCGAATCGCAGATCACTTCCTGCCCATGCTCGGTGTGAATCTTGATCCCGATCGTATTCCCCATCACCCCTGTAGGAACAAACAACCCGGCTTCTTTCCCCAGAATCTCCGCCGCCCGCTCTTCAAGCCGGTTCACTGTAGGGTCTTCACGATAGACGTCATCGCCCACCTCGGCAGCAGCCATCGCCGCCCGCATCTCCGCCGTCGGTCGCGTTACTGTGTCACTGCGCAAATCGATCATGTCAGCCATCGAACACCTCTAATCCAGTCTCTCCAGATTCACCAGATCCGTCATACCAAAATCGTTACCGGTGTAAACAAGTTTCAGTCCACTCATCCGAGCCAGGGCATAACTCATACAATCTCCAAAATTAAGCCTCGCCGGGTGCCTGCCTTTTCCGAAACGCAGGAATGCACCCAACGCCATCTCATAATGATCTCGCCTGAATTCCAAGACCTCAGCCCCACAATCACGAATAAAGCCTTCAACCGCATATCTCCCGTCCACAATACGAGAGCTCATCACCACGCTCGCCTCCAGTAAAGTCGGTGCGCCAATAGCAACAAACTTCGTTTGGCCCAACAAGCTTCTCAATCGCGCAGCCCCAGGTTCATTCAGCAATGCGCACAAAACGGCAGAGGAATCGAGCAGGATCATACCCCGTCAGGACCGTAGCCGAGGATCTCTTCTCTTTCCTCTTTACTGATTGGCTTTCCCTTCACGTTGTCTGGCAGGTATGGCCAAATTTCCCGTTCCAAAAAGCCGAACGCCTTTTCTCCCCGGTCGATATCCACCACATGCAACCGCAAACGCAGCTTTCGCTCTTCAAGAGCTTTTCTTATAGCCTCAGTCTTGCTCTCATGGGCCAATTCAGAAACTTCCTTGGCCAAGCGCTCCACCTCGTCGTTCTTGATATTTAGCGCCATACACCATTTTTCTCCCTATTGGCAATATTACACCATCCTCGATTTCATTCAAGCAAATTCTGCAATGGCACAAATCAATTGAATTCTGATATTCAGACATTCAGAATATCTACCCTAGAAACTCCTGAAAAACATCATTAGAAACCAACACTCCCCGCGAAGTCAATCTAATCCGGTTTCCCTGCCATTCAAGCAACCCATCGCCAACAAGCTTTGAAATTTCATTTCCAAACCGTTCACCAGCCACAACGCCCTCACTCAATCGCAATCCAACCCAATACTTTTCATTCTCGACGTCCGCCAAAACCCGCTCCTGTGGCACCCCACCCAGCGCATACTCCTTCACGTCCTCGACATTCTGCCACCGCCACTTCCCGTCAAAAGAATGCGCGTCCGCCCCAAATCCGAAATACGGCTCCAGCTTCCAATACTTCAAATTGTGCAAGCTCTCGGCCCCTGGCCGGGCAAAGTTCGAAATCTCATAGCGATGAATCCCCACCTCGGCCAATCGCTCCACCGCCCGCTCATAGAAATCCGCCTGAAGATCTTCACTTGGAATATCCCGAGCCCCATACCGCTTCCCGTTCAGCAATACCTCCGCCCCTAAACGGCTATCCTCATCCACTTCGAGGATGTAAACGCTTACATGCGGTACTTCCAACCGCAAAACGCAATCCAGACTCTCCTCCCAGCTCTCCCTGGTCTGCTCGGCCAACCCCGAGATCAAATCAAGATTGATCGATTCGATCCCGTGGGCGCGCAAAAGCGCCACATCCGATGCCACAATTGCCGCCGAATGCTTACGCCCAGACCGCCGAATCTCCCGCTCGACAAAGCTCTGTACCCCCAAACTAACCCGGTTGATGCCAAATCGTCTCCAGGCCGCCACCCGAGTCGCAGTTAAAGACCCCGGTGCCGCCTCCATTGTTGCCTCGCGCCACGGCCCACCAGGCACCGCCGCCAGCACCGCCGCCAGCTCCCCCAAATCCCATAAACTGGGCGTCCCCCCGCCCAAATACAATGTTTCTGGCGTAAACATCCACTCGGTGCCAAGAATTTCGTCGACTAGCCGCCTCTGATAAATCGGCTCAAGGGCTTTCGGAAATACCCCCGAGGCAAAATTGCAGTAGCTACACTTCTGCGCACAAAAGGGGTACGAGATGTAAACCCCAGCCATTAGAGGACGACAGCTTCGCCGATTCGCTGCTCCAGAAGATCCGCCATCAGTTCCTTCAAGGTCTGGCCTGTCGCCACGAATACAAATGCACTACGAGCATCTTCCCAGTCCAGCTTGTAGCTCTTTACCCGCGCACTCACCCAAACCTGGTGCACCGGCGCATTCGGGCTCACCACATATTTTTCTTTCGGCTCCTCAAATTCAACCGTCAGCGCCCCAGCCTGAAAATCCGGATCAAATTCAAACTCATCCGCCGCCTTAAGCAACGACTTGTTTAAATCCGCCAGTGCCGCGTCAGAACGCAAAGA
>JBKJUN010000063.1:0-4953 GCA_046590555.1 Bryobacter sp.
CCCAACCAGCATTAACAAAACAATACGCATCGCCTAGATTCTATACTCTGCTCTTGCCACAGCCCACCGCCTTGGATATCTTCAAGAATCCAGCCATGTTCGCCTCCAAAATCTTCCGCGTCGGCGTCACCCACGATTTCTCAATCGATGCCAAGGGCTACTACGAAGCCCCCCTCCACCAAGTCCTCGGCAACAACGCGCAAATCGAAGTAGAACTCATGCCCCCGGCCGAGAACGAAAAGCCCACCCGCGATCAACTAGACCAGTACGACGGCATCCTCGCCCTTGCCACAAAACTCGACACCTCAAACATCACCGGCCTCAAGCGAACCGCCATCATCGCCCGCTGGGGTGTCGGCTACGACCTCCTCGACACAAACGCCCTTACAGAAAACGGCATCATCCTCGCCATCACCCCCAACTCCGTCCGCCGCCCGGTAGCAGAAGCCGCCATCGCCCTCATCTTCGCCTCCTCCCTCAACGTCATCCCGCAACACAAGATCGTAGAATCCGAGCGCTGGCGCAAAGCCCTCCCCGGCCTTGGCCGCAACATCCTCGGCCGCACCCTCGGCTCGATCGGCCTCGGCAATATCTCCTCTGAAATGTTCCGCATGTCCGCCTCCCTCGGCTTCGGCAAACTCCTCGCCCACGATCCCTTCGCCACACCAGAACACGCCGCCAGCCTCAATGTCGAACTTGTGGACCTCCCCACACTTTTCAAACAATCCGACTACCTCTGCGTCCACTGCTCCCTCAGCGATTCCACTCGCGGCCTGGTCAACCGCGACCTCCTGCGCCTCATGAAGCCCACCGCAATCCTGATCAACACCGCCCGGGGCCCCATCGTCAACGAAGCCCACCTCGTCGAAGCCCTCAAAGAAGGCTGGATCGCCGGTGCCGGCCTCGACGTCTTTGAAGTCGAACCTCTTCCATCAACAGCTCCCATCCGCAACTGCCCCAACGTCATCATGGCCCCCCACGGCCTCGCCTGGACCGAAGAGCTCGCCCGCGACAATTCCCTCGAAGCCTGCACCAACCTGCTAGCCGTCTCCCAGGGCCGCCTCCCAACCGGCATCGTCAACAAAGCCGTCCTCGACAACCCCATCTTCCAAGCCAAACTCCAAAACTGGAAAGCCATCTAATGAAACCGAACCGCCTCCAACAAGTCCTAGCCGAAGGGCGCATGCCCGTCGGCCACATGATCTGGGAATTCAACTCCCGCGGCATCGCCCGCATCCTCGAATCCTCCGGTGTCGACTTCGCGGTCTACGACATGGAGCACTCCGGCCACGACCTCTCCACCATCGCCGATCTTCTCGCCTGGACTCACGGCACCACCTTCGCCCCCTTCGTACGCATCCCCGAAGGCAAGTACCACTTCATTGCCCGCTGCCTCGACGCCGGCGCACTCGGCATAATGGTCGCCAACGTCAAAACTCCCGAGCAAGCCGCCTACATCGTCGATTCAGCCAAGTACCCGCCATTCGGCCATCGTGGCCTCGGCCTCGGCCACGCTCACAACAATTATATAGCCCCCAATACCATCGACTACCTCGAATACGCCAACCGCAACACCACCGTCATCTGTCAGATCGAATCCCCCGAAGGCCTCGCCAACGCCGAAGCCATCGCTGCCACTCCCGGCGTCGACATCCTCTGGATCGGCCACTTCGATCTCACCGCCACCATGGGCATCCCCGCCCAATTCGACCATCCTGATTTCCAGGCCGCCCTCCGCACCGTAGTCGCTGCCGCAAAGAAGCACGGCAAGCATTCCTGCATCCAGCCCAGCTCACCCCAACAGCTCGAGAATTGGCGCGTAGCAGGCTTCGACATCCTCTCTTACGGGGCAGACACGGGCATCTATAAGGCCGCTCTCACCGAAGCAATTGCCCGCGTCCGGGTTTGACACCCACTATTCACAAGATGGTTACAATTTAATCCTTCAAACAGTGATACATTGACATCACTTATGGCATGGAGGTTTGAAGTGCGGTCAACTTGTACGCTCTTTTTTACAGTCACATTACTATCAGTGACAGTTCTCTCTGCGGACCTGCGCAAAGCTCGCGATCTCGAGCTCGCCGGTTCCATCCGCGCAGCAGAACAAGAATATAGAACCGACGGCGGCATCGCTTACGCTGAATTCCTCGAACGCCGTCGCCATCCCGGCGCAATCGCTGCCTACGAAAAACTCCTCTCAGCCACCGATGACGTAACCAAGCGTCAAGCCCTAAAACGCCTTATCGTCCTCTCCCTCATGGAAGGCAATAAGAAGGCCGCCGAAGGCTATCTCACCTCCTACAAATCGGCCGGTGGCACCAACCTCGCCTTCTCCACCCAAATCCGCGCCGCCGTCAGCACTGGCTTCTCAGAAATCCCCGGCCCCATCCGCAGCTTCTCTCGCATGGCAGCCCTCTCTCCAGACCTCACCTCCGACGAACTCCTCGGTGCACTCGCCCGCAACGTAGTCACCAACGGCTACCAGGCCGCCGGAAACAACGAAGGTCTCGATCAAACCGAATACCTCAAGCTCGTTTACCGCTACCTCTCACAAGCCAAAGAACTCAGCAAGTTAGCCCTCAAAGATTACAAGATCGTAATTGAACAGTGCGACTCTCCACAAACCGGCGAACTCCTCAAAGTCCTCGGCTATCGTATGCGTGGTGCCTGCGGCGGCGAAATCGTACTTGAAACCGTCAACGCCTCCCGCGCCTTCCTCACCATCGACTCCGGCTTCCCGCTGTCCGACCTCGAAGTCGCGCTCAAAACCAGCAAGCCCTTCGTTTACGATTACACCCCAACCAAGGTCAATGTTCTCTACGGCCCTACATATTGGGCAGAAATGAAAGGAAAGGACAAGCCCGAACAACTCTTCATCGAGTTCTTCATGTCAGACCCACAACTCTGCCGCCTCTACCTCGGCCTCTCCAAACTGGATCCCTCGACTGCCGAAGACCTCAAGAAGTCCATGCCCGTCCAGCGCCTCCGCGCCTTTTCCCACGTCCTCGACTTCTTCGGTGGCATGCTTCAAATTCGAGGTGGTAAAGTCGCCGTCCCCGGCGATCCCCGCTCCGCCGCCGTCTGGACCGACTTAATTGGCGTCAACCCTGACAACGGTCCCGCCTTCCTCGAACGCCTCATTTCCAAAGACGATGGTTGGCTCGCCGCCTATTTTGAAACCCTCTCCCGCATATCCGGACCAACCCTCAACTACCTCACCGAACCCACTCGTCTCCGTCGCTTTTACCTGGCTCTAAGAGGCAAAGTAACCTCCCCAGGCCCGGCTCGCCCTGTCTTCCGAGCCTCCACAGACCTGATGCTCCTCACTTCGCGTCTCCGGATGGAAGCAAACGGCAAGCCCCACATCCCAGGCTCTGTCGAATCCTGGAAGATGCTCTTCATCAACCACCCCCACGGCAAGTACGACGGCAAACTCACCAAATCAGCCCAGGGTTGGAAAGAACCTGAAGATCTCATCGAAGCCCTTTTCGCCCTCTCTCGCAAGGCCGTCGACAACGAACCTCTCAAAATGTTCCTAAGCCTCAGCGATCTCAACCGGGGCCGCAAAGAACCTCTCTCTTCTGCCGCTGTAGACCGCATGCTCAAAGACTGGAAGCTCTTCGGTGCCCAATACGCCGCCATCGCCGAAATGCCAGAACTCAACGAGAAGTCGATCCTCCAATACCTGACGGCCGCCAACACCCTCAACAATATCGGCGACATCCAACTCCGCGCCGACGCTGTCGGTTCTTTCCAGGCACTCTGCGCTCTCACACAGATCCTCTCGCGCAACCGCCTGCTTACCGCCCCAATCGATGCCGCGCTCGAACCGATCCTCACCCAGATCGCCCTTGCCAAAAACCCACGTGATCTCTTTGATGCCTCCAAAGCGTCCATCAAGAACCTCCTCAAGTCCGCAGGCATCGACGAAAAGGCAGACCCCCAGGCTGCCATGCTCGGCCTCCTATCCGGCACCGCCAAAACCACTGATGACGACACCCACCGCATCCTGATCGCAGAAATGCAAAAGGTCTTCGATGCTCAACGCCTTGTCTCCCTAAAGGTCATCTTCGACATCGACGAAAATCTCGAAGCCCCCTCAAACGGCGGCAAAACAAACGTCGCTTTAGTCAACCGTCTCAGCGGTCGCATCACCGACCAACAGCCACCCCGCAGTTCTCTCTCGGGCGCTGAACGTAACGCAATGGCCTTCGGTTACTGGGTCGACAAGCACATTGAAAACGAGCGTAAGATCAACTTCCGCGCCATTGTCGACAAAGCTGGCACCGACGCCGTTAAGCTTAAAGAAGCCCGTGGCAACCTCACCGGCTTCCTTCGCGACACCCTCGTTGGCCTCGCCTACATCCACTACGCCCCACCCGGCGCACAGATCCTCTTCACCAACCCCCACTTCGTCCGCAGCCATGACTTCCTCGGCGTCCAGGGCAGCAATCAAACCTGGCGCTCCACAGAAGTTTTTGGCACCGGCTGGCCTTCCAGCGCCGGCGGTCGTCTTGTTGGCTCCCTCGTCAGCCTACCCTACGCCCTTGCCGAAGCGGAGCAAAACTTCCTCATCCCCACTCGCGAACAAGCCCTGATCTGGGGCGACCTGGTCCCGCAGATGATCCTCTCGGCCAAAGTCCCCCGCTACTGGCGTGTCACCCCGGCTCAGATGCATTTCGTTGGCCTCCACTACCGCGCCGGCGAATCGCTGATCGCGCAGTCTGCACTGGACGAAAATCTCCGCGCCAAAGTAATTTCTGCCCTCATGCGTTACGCACCACCCGCTCGCTCCGAAGCTGTAAATGCATACCTCGAATCGGGCCGGGTCTCAGACGGAGTGACGAGGTCTAGCGCTTCTGAGACCCGGCCCGATTCGAGGTATGCATTTACATCTTCGAAGAGAGCGGGTGGTGCGTAACGCATGAGGGAAAAAATTACGTTGGCGCG
>JBKJUN010000402.1:0-8169 GCA_046590555.1 Bryobacter sp.
GAGGCATCGGTCACCACTCCTGAAATCGTCCCAGTATTGGTTTGCGCGTGAACTGCAATCGCAAGGAAGGCCATTACTCCAAGTCTCGTTACGAATTTTCTATTTAAGCCGCACATAAACCCACGCTCCTGTATTGAAGTACAACTCAGCCGTACCTTCAATGAAGATTATCCGAGACCGTTCGCCCGCGCAATGTGAATTGTTTATAGAATTGCAGCAATGATTGTCCGAATTCACTAATGGAGAATCTTTCATGACGACTGAATCCGAGACCCTTCGAGTAGCTCTTATATATGACGCAACCAAGGCCTATGACGTTTGCGTCGCTATGGGTGTCGCTTCCTATTTCGAACAGGGGGCAAATTGGGATGTGATTGTGGTTGGCAAGGAGCACTTGTACGAACCCGCTTTGAGAAGCTTCTCTGCTTCGGAGTTGGACGGAGTGATTGCCGATTTCGACATCGCGAACCTTTTCCAATCGGTTCGCAGATCCAGCGTCCCAGCCATTGGATTTGGGAGCGGCTATGGGGACTACGACTCGGCTTCAGGGATTCCCTATTTTTTTACGAATAACTCGGCGATCGCCCGGATGGCTGTCGACCTCTTACTGAACCGCGGGATCCAGAATTTCGCATATTTTGGCTACTGCCCCACTGACATTAATGGCTGGAGCGAAGAGCGAGAGTCGGAGTTCTCGCAATACGTACACTCCAAAGGTCTAGAATGCCGAAGCCTTCGTGAGTCGAATCGGAACCGCACGAAGCCGTCCGATACCGGTAAGAGCCTGGGCCAATGGTTGCTCTCACTCCCCAAGCCATTGGGCCTAATGGCGGCGAACGATAGTCTGGCGAGAGAGGTGATACAGGCCTGCCACGTTTGCGGGATTCAGGTTCCGGAAGAAGTATCTGTGATCGGGGTCGACAACGATGAGTCGCTTTACCGCTTTTGTCACCCACTTTTGACGAGCATAGAACAGGGCGCGCATCGGTTAGGCTATGAGGCGGCGCAATTACTGGATTCAATGATGGGCGGTAATTCGCCTAGCATGTCTCGATACGTAATCGACCCGGTTGGAGTCTTTGAACGGGGATCGACAATCGCGGCTCCAACCATCGATCCGCTTGTCGAGCAAGCAATGCAATTTATCCGCGTGCATGCGTGTGAAGGGATCAAAGTGCCCGACGTGGTGACGGCCACAAAGACTTCGCGCTCCCGCCTGGAGTCGCGATTCAAAGCGGAGAGCGGGCAGACTTTGCACGATGCAATCCGGGATGAGCAATTGGCAAAAGTAAAGACTCTCATCACGGAGAGCACGCTTTCGCTCAAAGAGATTGCCGCCGCTACGGGTCTTAAATCGGTTCAGCACATGAGCTCATTGTTTCGCGAGGCGTTCGGAATGCCGCCCGCTGCTTTCCGGCGCAATTTGAAAGATGAATTCCGCGAACTGGGCAGCGATGCGCGTCATTTTTCGCGAATTGGCTAGATACTGCTCAGATTCGAGACGTTTGACGTAAGGAGCCAGCCGCCGCTGCCCGTTTACGCGCCTATTCTGCTGATATATACTCGCAACGCATCTATCAGAAATTGATCGGGTGCTGATTCGCGTTTAGACAGGAGACAGCCCCATGCCGATACGAAAAGCGTTATCGTTTACAGTCGCCCTTGTTTTCATCGTAATGATCGTTCCCATCGCAGATGCCGAAAAGACTATCGGTGGAATCGTTCTGCGTAACAACTTGAAACTGGTGGCTACTAAGTCAGCCGCATCGGCCGCAGGCCCGTCCGCTACGACGGAAGTTGGTTACGAGATTCGTAGTTCACCGGACCAGGACCGTCAGTTCGAGAAACAGATCACCGGTTCGATCAGCCCCGCGCGCGTACCGGCTGCGCAGGTGCCGATCCCAGCGTATAAGACGGTCGGGCTGGTGACAAGTGTGGGATTCGATGGTATTTCACACCGCGACCAGCGGCTTGCCGACAACGGAAATCAGTTTAGTTCAGAACCGCCGGATCAGGGCTTGGCCGTTGGCAACGGCTTCGTTGTCGAAGCCGTCAATACGGCGATCCGTATCCGCTTGACGAATGGATCAACGGCTAGCCCAACCTTGTCGCTGAACAAGTTCTTCAACTTGCCGTCGACGATTGTCCGGGGAGCCAATCCGGTGTTTGGGCCATTCACTTCCGACCCGAAAGCCTACTATGATCCCGATTTGAAGCGGTTTTTCGTAACCATACTGAAGATTGACCAGGACGCGACGACGGGGGAATTTCAGGGACACTCGTCGGTGCTGATCGCGGTCAGCAAGACTTCAGACCCTATGGGCGAATGGTACATCTACAGCCTGGACACAACAAACGACGGAACGAATGGAACACCGACTCATGCGGGATGCCCATGCCTGGGTGACCAGCCTTTGATCGGTGCGGACGCAAACGGCTTCTATATTTCCACGAACGAATTCCCGCTATTCTCTGCGGGGTTCAATGGCGCTCAAGTCTACGCGATGTCAAAGACCGCTTTGGCCGCAGGCACTTTACCGCCAGTGGTAATGATTACCCCCGGTGCTCTGGAGGAGGGAATCTCCTACACTCTCCAACCGGCCACAACGCCCCCCGGGGGTGCCTATGAAACCGTGAACGGAGGCACAGAATATTTCATGAGCGCATTGGAATTCACGGGTGGGCTGGACAACCGCATCGCCGTATGGGCACTGACGGGGACGAACACTTTGGCGTCCTCAACGCCATCGGTGGCCCTGCGCTATGCGATAGTGGCGTCGCAGGTATACGGACAACCTCCCGCAATGCAGCAGAAAGATGGCCCTCTATTTTTGGCCGGCCTGATCCGCGCTGGTGAGTTCGGAAAGCCTGCGGTGGAGCATCTGCCGCTGATCGAGAGTAATGACGATCGCATGAATCAGACCATCTATGCGGCTGGAAAGCTATGGTGTGCTTTGAACACAGTGGTTAAGTCGAAGAACGGACCGGTGCAGACAGGAATAGCCTGGTTTGCCGTGACCCCCTCGTGGACAGGCGGAGGACTGGCTGGAAACATTGCCAATCAGGGATACATCTCGGTTAACCGCCACAGTGTTGCCTTCCCGTCGGCCGCCGTAAATGCGGCAGGCAAGGGGATCATCGCTTTCTCGCTGATCGGGCCGGATTACTACCCAAGCGCGGCGTATGTCACTCTGAATTCCAGCGGCACCAGTGACGTGTTGCTTGCGAAAACGGGGAATGAACCGGACGACGGTTTTAGCGGATACGTGAGTTTTGGCGGAAGAGCGGGTCGCTGGGGTGACTACTCCGCAGCCACGACTGACGAAGACGGGAACGTCTGGTTCGCCACAGAATATATCCCGGGAGGCCCCCGAACAAGGCTGGCAAACTGGGGAACGTATATCGGGAAAGTAGTGCCATAGTAAGTTAGTCCGTCCCTGATGATCAGAGGGAAATACGCGCTTAATTGTGTTTCTGTGAATGGCGCTGAGTTCCGCAGCTGCCCAGACTTACACACTCGTTACATCAGCGCCCCCGCAACCCTCCGCTAAATGCCGGTGCCGTCTGAAAAGACATCCCACCGCTGTGAGAGAATTCCGCGCTCTTCCAGAACGCGCATCACCGCATCCACGCTGTCTTGGATGCTATCCCTCGAAGAATCAACCGTAAGTTCCGGCTGGTCAGGTGGCTCATAGGGGTCAGAGATTCCAGTAAAATTTGGGATCTCTCCTGCAAGTGCTTTCTTATAGAGCCCTTTGACATCACGTTCCACCAAAACGGACACAGGGCAGCTCATATAGATCTCGATGAAGTTAGGAATGCGCGACCGCAACTCGTCCCGGCTCGCCCGGTACGGCGAAATTGCAGCCGCGATGGCAATCACACCGTTGCGGGAGAGGATTTCACAAACGATGCCGATCCGGCGGATGTTCTCCAGCCGGTCATCTTTCTGAAACCCCAGTCCGCGGCAGAGTTGAGTTCGCACGACATCGCCGTCGATGACTTCCACATGCAGTCCCTTTGAGCGAAATCGACGCGCGAGGGCACTAGCCAGCGTGCTCTTGCCACTCCCCGACATTCCCGTGAACCACAATGTACAACCAGCTTCCATAGTGCGCTCCAATCTAAGTCTCTGAAATCTCAACGACGCACTACTGAAATGCCCCGTGCGCCTAGCTCATCCGCCACCGCGATCGCCGCCTCTTCCGGACTGCTGTATGAGGAAGCGTCAAGGTCTACGAAATGCTTGGGCGGCATCAACGCCTCTGCTCGCTCACGCTCCATCTCATACAGAAAATCGGCAGCGCAAATTGTCACTAACCCGGCTGCGGTCATGTTTTGAGCAAGCTCCATCAAGACGCTTCCGTCTGTTCGAGCCGCAAGCACATGGGTCAGATAGCCGCGTTTGAAAAGTTCACTCTCCACAGCATATGCAAGCGCAGTTCCACCGTTTAACCACACCAGTGCCGCCGCATGCCCAATCCGTTCCTGACGCTCCTGGGCGGAAATACGACTCAACTCAATTACCTGTGCTTCGGCCAACGCCGGATCGGCGACTCTCGGGTCGCGCCCGGTAACCATGCCGGCCGCCACGGTGGCGTTGGAAATCGGGTCGACCATCACGAAACTGCCGGTGATGCGGTTTCGGCGATATGGATCGACAAACAATGGCGAATGTGTGTCGATCACTACGGTGCCAATTTCATTGAGGCCCAGCTCCGACGCCGGCTGCCTTTCAAGAGTATTCACGTTCACCCGGTATCGAATAAACCGAACCTGTGCTCGAACCGATTGCGTCGTGTGCTTGATAATGTACTGGCGCCGAAGATCAAGCGGCTGATTGCCCATCCACACCAGACGCGCGTCAATACAGCGCATCACGTGCGGCGGATGCGACGGCGGCACCAGCATGTTACCCCGGCTCACGTCCACGTCGTCTTCCAGGCAAACGGTTACTGACATGGGTGGGAAGGCCCGCGTCACCTCGCCATCGTGAGTCACGATGGATTTGACCCTTGAAGTTCGGCCCGAGGGCAACACCATAATTGGGTCGCCGGGCCTCAGGATTCCAGATGCCATCTGTCCGGCATACCCACGAAATTCCTGATTCGGACGCTGCACTAATTGCACAGGGAATCGCATCTCGGTCAGGTTGCGGTCGCTCGCGATATGAACCGTCTCAAGATGATGCAACAGGCTTGAGCCGGCAAACCACGGCATATTCTCACTCTTGGTGACAATGTTGTCCCCGTGTAGCGCACTCACCGGGATGAAGTATAAATCCGGTAGCTGCAATTGCGCCGCAAAACTGCTGAAGTCCGAACAAATCTGATCAAATCTCTCCTCGCTGTAATCCACCAGATCCATCTTGTTTACAGCGACGACAACACGGTGGATCCCCAACAGCGATGTGATGAACGCATGACGCCGCGACTGCGCAAGCACGCCGTGGCGAGCATCGATAAGCACAATGGCCAGGTTCGCCGTCGACGCACCTGTGGCCATGTTGCGCGTATATTGTTCATGCCCCGGCGTATCGGCGATGATGAACTTTCTCTTGGGTGTAGAGAAATAGCGATAGGCGACGTCGATTGTGATGCCTTGCTCGCGTTCGGCCCGTAATCCATCGGTAAGTAGCGCGAAATCAATTGCCCCAGCGGTTTCGTTCACCGTAGCCTTGGTGATTGCGCTCAGTTGGTCTTCGTACACTCCCTTTGAATCGAAAAGCAGCCGTCCAATCAATGTGGATTTTCCGTCATCGACACTGCCGCAAGTAATGAAGCGGAGCAAATCCTTCTCTTCTTCGCGGCGGAGGAAGAGGTCAATTCCAGACAATGCCACGGAAGGGGTCTCTGACATGGTTAGAAGTACCCTTCCCGTTTCTTGATCTCCATCGAACCTTCCTGGTCGAAGTCAATGACGCGATTCTCCCGCTCAGACCGGCGGAATAACATCATCTCCTCAATGATTTTCGGCAGAGTATCCGCATCGGAGCGAATCGCGCCTGTACAGGGGCTGCAGCCAAGTGACCGCATTCTGCATTTCACCATTTCCTTCTTTTCCCCGGGCATCAGGGGGATGTCCTTCTCAACCGGGATCAGCGACGATTTCCGTACCACCATCTCCCGCTCCTTGGCAAAGTACAAGGGAACAATTGGAATGTTCTCCAGATGGATATACTGCCAGACGTCGAGTTCGGTCCAGTTCGACAGTGGGAAAACACGGATGCTCTCCCCAGGGTTCAGCCGCGAGTTATATAGATTCCAAAGTTCTGGCCGCTGGTTCTTGGGATCCCATTGACCATGTGGGTCGCGGAACGAATACACACGCTCTTTGGCTCGCGACTTTTCTTCATCGCGCCGCGCACCGCCAATCGCAGCGTCATATTCGCCTGCCGCAAGCCCATCGAGCAATGCTCTTGTCTTCAGAAATCCACAACACTTGGAAGTGCCGAGGTCCCATGGATTCGCGCCCGCATCGACTGCCGCCTGATTGGTGTGCACGATCAGATTCACACCAATGTCTGCGCAAAACTTATCGCGAAACTCGATCATCTCGCGGAACTTGTAGGTCGTATCGATATGCAAGAGAGGGAAGGGAATTCGCCCCGGCGAAAAGGCCTTCTGGGCCAACCTCACCATTACCGAAGAATCCTTGCCGATGGAATACAACATCACCGGACGCTGGAATTCCGCAACCACTTCGCGCATGATGTGGATGCTTTCTGCCTCCAGCATCCGAAGGTGAGTTAACGTCAAGCCTTCAGTCATCTATTTCCATCCTTGAACTGTTGTCTTGCGGTGTACATCTCCCGCATCTGCTCAAGAAAACTATATGCTAATTGAACGTTTCCATCCTTGCCGCCTGCCAATTTGATCCCAGGTTTATTATCTCCGTGATAATCTGAGCCCCCAGTCGGGATCAATCCAAACCGGCTCGCGATCCTCGCATACTCTTCGCAATCGGCTGCCGTGTGTTCGCTGTGGTAAACCTCGATCCCTTCGAGGCCAGCGGGCAACAGTTGTTCCACCAGTCGCTCCAACTCCGCCCCACGCTGCGGAAGCCTGACCGGATGCGCAAGCGACGCCAGCCCACCGCTGGCCTGGATGCGCTGGATGCCTTCTTTCAATGCCGGCTCGTCGCGCTCCACCGCAGCCTGCGCCTCGTCAGCAAGATAGACATCGAACGCGGCCTGCATATTGATTACGTAGCCTTTCTCCAGCAACACGCGCGCAAAATGGGGCCGCCCCACCTGATTGCGCCCATACACTTCCGCATCCTCCAGCGTGATCGCAACTCCCAGTTGTTGAAGCTTCGCAACCAGATCCAAATTCCGTTTACGCCGGCTTGCCTGTTGAGTCTCGAGATAACCGCGAAAGTCCGGGCTCGGAGGCGAATCGAGCCAATACCCCAGTACATGAACCGATCGCTCGCGCTTGCCATCTGACCGCTGCTCATTGGGGCGCGTGCTGAGCTCGACGGCACAGATCAATTCGAGGCCAAGTTCGGTCGCGACGGGTGCTGCAACATCAAAGCCAGCCATCGTATCGTGGTCGGCAATCGCGATTGCAGTCAAGCCCTCTTGAATTGCCTGTCGAATCAATTCTTCAGGCGAAGTAGATCCGTCAGACCGGTCAGTGTGCGTATGAAGGTCGATCATTGCGATGTGTCCGCCGCCTTCCCTACAAGCAGAAATTGAAACGCAAGCCGTTTGTCGAACATCCGTTCAGGTTACCTGATCGGCGCCGAGTACATGTCGGGAACATTGAAGCTGCGGTAGGTCCCCGCTCCTTCGATCGAGAGAGCAAACACGGTTTTGCCATTCGCGTCGGTCTCGGTGGTTCGCCCATGTGGAGAAGGTTGATTGATCCAGCCGACCAATGAGTTGTAGCCGCCGCCCTTCAATCGCTGAATTGATCCGCAGCAAATGGAGTGGGCTCCCAGGCTGGCGCTGTAGACCAGCGTAGCTGTCCTGGTTGCCTCATCGATCTTCCACACTTGCGCCCTGCTTTCATACTTGCTGTCTTTCTCGAACGCAACGTGCGCATTGTCCATCAGTGCCAGCATGTTCGACCCCGCCGGCTCAAAGCCGATGTCGTGCGCATAGGAGAACCAGGGGTTTGGATCTTTAGCGTCCAGCTTCAGGTCGCCGCCATTGCCAAGCTTCCA
>JBKJUN010000450.1:0-15419 GCA_046590555.1 Bryobacter sp.
GATCGAAAAAGCGCGCAGCCCCTCGATGGCTGCTTCGATTTTCACCCTTTCGTTTTCGGTGCTCGCCGCACTCGGCTTTGAATCCCTTCGCCTCTCCAACACTCACAGGTCAATGGCCCGCTTGCACTGGATTTTCGCGGGAGCAGTGATTGGACTCTTCAGCGTTGCCAAACTTGTCCCAGCCAACCAGTCACAACTCGAACAACGCTGGTTTGGAGTTGCCTTCGTCAGCCTTCTGATCGGTTTTGCTTATTTTGCGCTCCAGAACGGGAAGATCACGCATAGGCACTTCAGCGTTCTGGTGCTAGCGGCTGTGATGATCGAGGCCTCGAACATGACCTACTTCAACATGGGCAACAGGCACGACAAGAATGTACCGAAGCTGCTTGAGCCAATGTCGCAACATCAGGATGTCCGCGAGTTTCTGGCCACCAGGCCTGGTCCGGTCAGGATTACGGTGGATGATCAGGCTCTGAAATTCAATTTTGGCGACTGGCATGGAATCGAAGTCATGGGGGGCTATCTGGCCAGCCTGACGAGGATTCATTCTGAAGTGGATTGGTTCAGGCCCCGAACACTGCAGTTGGCCGGCATCGGATATCACGTGGGCCCAACAGCTCGGGTGGAAGGCTCAAAGCAGCTCTTTGAAGGCGAAGGAGGAATCAAGGTATGGGAGTACCCCGATCCGGTTCTGCCTCGCGCGTGGCTGTCGAGTGCCACGCTCGGCTACCGAAATCCGCAGGAGCTGGCCACTTTGCTCGAAACAGACACACTCAATTTGAGCCAAACGACGTTGACTCAAGCCGCAGTGCCAGGTCTTGAAGCCTGCCCGGCTGGGACGGCGGTGCTCCTAAAGCATGATTCGGGACAGGTCCAGATCAATGCGCAGGCTAACTGCAAATCTTTGCTCATTCTTGCCGATTCAGACGATCCTGGTTGGAGTGTAACGGTTGATGGACAGAGCGCAGAGAAAATCACGGTCTTTCATGCCTTTCGGGGTGTTGTAGTGCCTAAGGGCAGTCACCGGGTCGAGTGGAACTACTCTCCATCCGGCTTTCGCCTCGGCATGGTCTTGGCCGGCTTCGGTCTGGCTCTAATTGCTGCCTTGCAATTCTGGTCACCAACGGGGCACCTCAAACCATCGCAGCACTAAAGTATGAAGACTCCTGGCAGAGTCGCTCGAGGATTTCATCGACGATACTAACCGGCAAGGCTTCTTCAGATGCAGCCAACCTCGCGATGCTGTCGCCCAGCACATCCCGGCAAACCCAACGGAAGATGTCGTCATCATGACAAGCCTTGGCACCCAACTGCGCCAGAACTCTAGCGATGGCGATTGACGCACGAATGCTCGGTTGATCGCCGTGCTCACTGATCACACGCAGCATCCGCACAAGATCGACAACGCCCCGAACGTCCTCAATCCCCAATCCTGACTTTGCAGACACGATTGAGATCTCGGTCTGAAGTGAAAAAGCGTCCAGCCGAACTGTAACCACACGATCAAGTAACGCGCTATGGCTATGGTCAATGATCGATTCCTGAGGATTTGAAGTCAGAATTAGATGGAAGTCTGGATGAACCCGCAAGTAAGGTTGTCCTGCCCTGCTTCGATTCGCAAGGTGCAGAATGCCTTCACCAAGTACGCTATTGAGGACACTGTTCGCCTCTGGGCTTGATCTGGTGAAATCGTCATAGACGAGAGTGTGACCTTGTTGGCAGGCAGCCGCCAAGCGGTCGTCTTCGCCAATAGGTCTGACCGGCTCATCCATCCTAAGAATCGAATGAATGTAGTGGTCAGTGTCCTGAGCACGCCTGCTCGCCACTTCACGTCCAAGAATTTCAGCTCGACCTATGCGGGCGTCGCCCTGCATCAGTACCACCGGCCGGCCCAAAGAAGCAGCCAGATTGAGCGCGACAACCGTTTTACCACTTGCCATCCAACCTGAGAGATGGATGGCAGAATTGGCAGCAAGGTGCGCAAGTGCTCTTGTGGTGAGAGACTTCAGTTCCGGGCTGTCGACCAAACCGGTGATTGGGCCATCGATCATATTCGCGAATCTCCTAATCCAACCTGATGCCGATCAGACGACCTCATCCTCTCAACCAACTTGGTAAGGCTGGCCAGGACCTTGGCAGTTGCCTCACGCTCTGCAAGGACTTCTGCATCTTCAGGAGGACTCTGCAGATCCGCGACAGCTCTCTTCACCTGTTCCAAACCTACTTCCATTTCCAAAAATCGATCACGCATTTGTGAAAGATCAGCGAGCCCGTGAGCTGGCGACTGGAGCAGGTCAATTGACCTCGCCATCCCGGATTCCAAGTAAGTCAGACGTTCTTGCAAGGCACGGGCGTCTTCAATCTGGGCGTGAGGCTTGCGAATCTCGATAGCCAAAGCGTCCACCGTATGGCTGAGCTTGCGTGCGTCGCGGCCGAGGGAGGCAAAGATCTGGTCGAAGCTATTTACCTGCTCGCTGATGCGAGCCCCGCTTAGGTCGAGGTTTCGAAGGTCACTCCGAAGCACCTCAATTTTCTGATCGATGGCATGCACTCTGGCGGCGAAGCCTTCCAAGGATGTCTGTTGAAGAGATTCAGCAATGCCAAGGCGCTGGAAAACGGCTTCGAGACTAGCTAATCGAGATTCAATCTCAGGGGCAAGAGTCGCTGGCCGCGCCGGGACAAAAGCTGCAGGAACTGAAGAAGGCACACTTGGCGCAAGCTTGCGCAAGGACACCTGGCGCTCCAGGCGACCCGACTCGGTCGTCATCCCGCGCTCTTCGATGCACTGAAGAACCATCTTCTTCAAGAGCAACTTGCGGGCTCCAGCTTCCTTGGCCAGCTCTATTATGCTTGTGCCTGAATCGGACTGACTCATCGACGGCTTGCTCCCGGCACACGCAAACGTGCCTAATCTGTATTACCGAAGATCGCATTGGCCTGGCGGCTCAAGTTCTGCCGGGAATAGCAAACGCACAGCCCGGCCTTACGGCTCGATTATCTTGTCGGCGAGCTGACCAGAATGTTTAACAATTTTTTTGTAAGAATCGAAAGTTTCTCTACCAGTAGCCAAGCTGTTGGCCGAGTTCCGCCAAGCGTGTCTGCAAACAGCGGTATTGATCCCGAAAATCCGAGGTCTGGGCATGCAATCGAAGCAATGACTCGCACTGGGAAAGATGACGGAGCAGATCGGCTCGAGATCGTTTGGCAGAACAATCGCGCCACCAGAGGTTGATTTCATCAATCGAGCGTCGCTCAAAAGCCCTACTCTCGAGGAGTTGAGTGATCTGCTGGTTAAAGACTTGGTACTCGAGCTCAAGCATCCGCCGAGCATGGGGCTGGGGCGAATCCCGATCTTCAACCATGGCCAATTCCTCCGAGATCAGTTATCGGAGGATCGAAACCAATCTTTAGTGAATGGGCTTATTTGGCGGCGATGATTTCGATAAGTTCGATATCAAAAAGCAGCGCTGCACCGCCAGGGATAGACGGACGCCCGCTATCGCCGTAGGCAATGCTCGAAGGACATACCAGCTTAGCCTTGCCGCCAACCTTCATCTTTTGAACCCCTTCGGTCCAGCAGGGGATCACTTGGCCAAGCGGGAACTGAGCTGGCTCATTGCGTTTGTAGGAACTGTCAAATTCAGTACCGTCGGTCAGAGTGCCGCGGTAGTGAACCTTCACTGTATCGCTGGCAGCCGGCGAGGCGCCCGTACCGGGAGTCACTTCCTTGTAGATCAAACCGGATTCGGTCTTCAGTGCACCTAACTCGGTAGCGGCCTTCGCAAGATATGCAACAGAACTCGCCTTTTCCTTTTCGGCGACGCGTGCCGCGCGACTCTGTTGCAGCCCCTGCAATTTTGGACCCCACTCCTCGATTGCCACAGCCGGTTGCTTGGCCGCTGCGTCGGAAATGGCGCGTTGCACGATTGCGATATCGGCGGGGGACAAATCGAAAGCCTGAATTGAACGGTAAATCGACAAGCCGAGGGCATAGACGGTCTTTTCGTCGTCCGTGTTCAGCGTTACAGCAGGAACAGCTTTCGGCGCAACAGCAGACTTTGGCGCAGTTCTCACCACAGGTTTGAGAGCACCAGCAACTGGAGCTTTAGGTGTAGCAGCAGCCGGGCTCTTCGCAGCAGGTGCAGCGGTTTTGGCAGCAGGCGATTTTGCCGCTGGAGCTGGTCCTTTCACAGCAGGCGCCTGTGCCATCAAGAGAACGAGTAGAGTCGGAGCGAAACACATTTCCTCAGGCTAGCATCGAAGACGTCATAATGTGGACATGACCCCATTGCTGATCCTCGCCGTCGTCCTCGCCGCTGAAATCCCTACCGCTACACGGAACACAATCGATCAACTCACAGCAGCCAAGGGTTCATACACCGAGGGCGAAGATGTTTACCGTGTCACTTTTCCGCGAACGGATGTCAAAGTCTTAATTGAAGGCAGGGCCATTCACCCATTTCTCGGCCTGACGTCGTGGGCGGCTTTCACTCCACATGCAGCGGACAAACTGATGGTGATGGGCGACCTCGTGCTTTTTGAAGACGAGGTAAATCCAGTGATGTCGGCAGCACTCGAGAATGGTCTGGAGGTCACAGCACTCCACAACCATTTCTTCTACGAGTCTCCTCGGGTCATGTTCATGCACATAGGTGGCTCGGGATCTGCTGTATCCCTGGCGCGCGCAGTTCGCAAAGCCCTCGACAAGGTGAAAGAGATTCGGAATGTAAATCCACAACCGGCATCGAAATTCGCAGGAGCGGTAATCCCAGACATCAGTTCCATCCCGGCAGAAGCCATTGACAAGATCCTCGGCGTTAAGGGCCAGACCAACGCAGGAATGTACAAAGCTCTGATTGGCCGCAAGGCCACCATGCACGGCAAGACGGTGGGGAACCAGATGGGAGTTAACACCTGGGCAGCTTTCGCCGGATCGGAAGAGTCTGCGCTAGTGGACGGCGATTTTGCTATGACCGCCAACGAGATTCTGCCCGTTCTCAAAGCCCTCCGGGCGGCAGGTATCCACATCGTGGCGATCCACAATCACATGACCCACGAAGACCCTCAGTACGTATTTCTGCATTATTGGGGCAAAGGCAATGCGATCACGCTTGCCAAAGGCTTGCGCTCCGCGCTCGACACCCAAAAGAAGCCTTAGCGCACTAGCGAACCGTTTGAGAGATCCAGACGAGTCTCCCGCATTCTTCTGGCCTTCATGTCACCGAGAAACTTCTCCCGCTGGCTTTGATTCAGATCGATCTCGGCATAGGCGGCGCTGCCGTTGGTCTTGGCTTCACTCAACCTATCCCCCATCGGATTTTGCACATAGGTCGGGTGATCGTAGCCACTGGCAACCAGGGTAAAGCGCCCTTCAATACTACGGGCCTTGGCCAGCCATTCGTTGCCTCCCCATATCGGCATCGCTACAACTTCCGCCCCTTGCATGGCGAGCAGCTTTGACGGCTCGGCAAAAAAAACGTCATAGCAGACCATGATGCCCAACTTGCCAAAATCCGTATCGAAAACGGTCATCTTGTCGCCAGGGGAAAGACCTTTCTCGATCTCCTCGCGCGGCAGCATCACCTTGCGATATTTACCGGCGAGCCTCCCTTCCCGGTTTAGCAGAATTGCAGTGTTGTAAAGGAAGTCTCCGTCCTTCTCGTAGATACCTGCCACAATGTAGCTCTTCTTTTCCCGAGCCAGCTCCCCCAAAATCCGAGCTGTGTAACCGTTTGCAGCCTCAGCTACATCCGCATACTTCTTGATGCTGCCAACCACGGTGACGCCCTCACCAAAAACCATCAGGTCCACGGGCTTGGTGATCTGCGCGCGGGCCATGGCCATCAGCTTGCGAACATTTGCCTCACCACCCTCAGCCCCTGCAGGACGGAAATTCAAGCTCGACAATCGGACCGGACGCGTAGGCGGAGCAGCCGTCAACTCAAGTGCCGGATTGCGAAACACAACAGCCCCTTGCTCGGCATCGTAAAGCCACAACTGCAATTCAGCGAATTTGGCGTTGGTTGGTGCCTGCACCTCTTCCCAGACCCGCGTCCAGGGTCCGGATTTTTCCTCTCTCCAGGCGTACTCAGCCTCCCCCACCGGATCCCACTTCGAATCTTTCCACTGCAGCCTCACCAGCACCTGATTGTGGGGTCGACGCAGCCCTTCTACCTGATATTCGGCTTCAAATCGAAACCAAAGCCCTGGCTGGATCCCTTTCACAGACTTCACCCAACCACCAAAGGCGGCAGGACTAGCCGCCGCAGTCAGGATCAGACTCCCATCGGGAAGCTTGATTCCAGCGGGTTTCTGCTCCAGCCGAGGGCTCCAGATTTGCCATTCCTCGCGGTTGCCATTGTCCTCGTGGGCGAGGCCTACCCAAGCGTTGGCGATGAACGCCATCGAAAGAATCCATCGTCCGGTGAGACTTCGTTTCCCCATCGCAACCTCCAACAAGCTAAATTAAAGAATAGATTCCCTTTAGCAATGATTACCACGAAGCCAGAGATTCAAGTCGACGTTCACGCACAAGAAACGTCTGAGTGGCTGGAAGCCCTCGACCAGGTCGTCGACATTACAGGTCCCGAGCGAGCCAGCGAACTGCTGCAGCAGCTGATGACCAGAGCCGCCCAATTGGGCGTGACAGCGCCACTGCGGTTGAACACCCCATACATCAATACAGTGCCGGCATGGGAGGAAGTGCCCTACCCGGGCGACCTTGAGATCGAGCGCCGCATCAAGGCCTTCGTGCGTTGGAATGCGATGGCCATGGTGGCCCGCGCCAACAAGTATGACGACAACATTGGTGGTCACATCTCCACCTTTGCTTCCCTGGCAACCATTTCCGAAGTTGGATTCAATCACTTCTTCCGGGGCTCAATTCAGGCTACCGATGGCTCGACTCAGGCAGGCGATTTTGTCTACTACCAAGGTCACGCCTCACCCGGTGTCTACGCGCGCGCTTATCTCGAAGGCCGCCTCAGCGATCAGCATCTGATCAACTTCCGTCATGAACTGCGGGACCAGCCCGGCCTGTCCAGCTATCCTCACCCCTGGCTGATGCCAGACTTTTGGCAGTTCCCTACTGTGTCGATGGGCCTTGGCCCAATTAATTCGATCTACCACGCACGCTTCCTGCGCTACCTCGAAAACCGTGGCATGATTCCCGTCACCGATCGGAAGGTAATCATGATCGGCGGAGACGGCGAAACGGACGAGCCAGAGTCGCTGGGTGCTCTTACGCTTGCGTCGCGTGAGAAGCTCGACAACCTCATCTTCATCATCAATTGCAATTTACAGCGACTCGATGGGCCGGTGCGCGGTAACGGTTCGATCATTCAGGAACTTGAAGGCGCCTTCCGCGGTGCTGGCTGGAACACGATTAAGTGCCTCTGGGGCTCGAACTGGGATCGGCTCTTCGCCAAGGACAAGTCGGGTCTGCTGATCAAGCGCATGGCTGAATGTGTCGACGGCGAATACCAGAACTTCAAAGTCAAGGGTCCGGCATACGCACGCAGTGAGTTCTTCGGCAAATACCCGGAACTGGCCGAATTGGTTGCCGACATGAGCGATGAGGATATCAAGAGCCTCAAGCGCGGTGGCCACGACCCTATCAAGGTCTACAACGCACTCAGACGCGCCTACGATCACCGTGGCGGCCCAACCGTAATCCTGATGAAGACCATCAAGGGCTACGGCATGGGTGAAGCGGGCGAAGGCAAGAACATTGCGCACAATGCCAAGAAGTTGAATGAGAGCGAACTGGAATACGTCCGCAAGCGCTTTAATATTCCAGTACCGGCCGAAGCCGCAATGACGGCTAGCTTCTATAAGCCGGAAGAGAGCTCAGCCGAAGCGCAGTACATCCAAAAGAGAAGAGCCGCTATGGGTGGGCCGATTCCCGCTCGCACGGAAGGCAACTGGTCGCTCACTGCCCCTGCCATGAGCGTGTTTGGGGAGTCCTTAAAGGGCTCGGGCGGTCGACCGGCTTCTACCACGGCAGTTTTCGTTGGAATCCTCAAGAACCTGCTCAAGGACAAATCCCTGTCCAAGTATGTGGTTCCGATTGTCCCTGACGAAGCTCGCACCTTCGGCATGGAATCACTCTTCCGTGAAGTCGGCATCTACGCAAGCCAGGGCCAGCTCTATAAGCCAGTCGATGGCGACATGCTTCTCTACTACAAGGAATCGCGCGACGGCCAGATTCTCGAAGAAGGCATCACCGAAGCAGGCTCGATGGCCAGCTTTACTGCTGCAGGTACGGCCTATGCCAACCTCAACACGCCGATGATCCCCTTCTACATCTACTATTCGATGTTCGGGTTCCAGCGTGTGGGCGATCAGGTCTGGGCATTCGCCGACGCCCGCGGCAAGGGCTTCATGATGGGCGGCACCGCTGGCCGCACTACGCTCAACGGTGAAGGTCTGCAGCACCAGGACGGCCACACACACGTGCTGTTCAGCGTTGTACCTACCTGCCAATGCTACGACCCTGCCTTCGCCTACGAACTTGCTGTGATCATCCAGGACGGCATCCGCCGTATGTATGAAAACCGCGAGCATATTTTCTACTACATTACCTGCTACAACGAAAACTATCCGCAGCCACAGATGCCCACAGACATTCCGGATCTTGAAAACGGAATCCGCCGCGGCCTCTACAAGCTGCGCAAATCTACGCTCGGTGAAGCATCGGTCCAGCTCTGGGGGTCCGGCCCGATGTTGAACGAAGTGCTTCGAGCTCAGGAAATTCTGGCCGAAAAATACAACATCGCGGCCGACGCCTGGTCTGTCACCAGCTACGTCAATTTGCGCCGCAATGCAGTTGAAGTTGAGCGCTGGAATCGTCTCCATCCCACCGAGACACCACGCCGTCCTATCGTCGTCGAAGCGCTTGACGGATCCGATGGCCCCATCATCGCCTCAAGCGAATACATGAAGCTGCTTTCAGACCAACTCGCTCCGTGGTTAGGCGGCCGGCTCACTGCGCTTGGAACCGATGGCTTTGGACGTTCTGAAAATCGGCAATACCTGCGCCGCTTTTTTGAAACAGATGCAGAATCAATTGTTGCTGCAGCGCTCTCCAGGCTGGCTCGTGACGGTAAAATAGATGCTCATGCTGCCGCACAAGCCATTCGCGACCTCGGCCTCAACCCTGAGGCTCCCAACCCAGCTACTTTGTAGTGTTTTTGTTCTTGCCGTAAGCGGCTTAGCGGGCGAAACCGCACTTGACCGCTACGTAAAGACCCCAGATCCGAGTTTCAAATGGAACGCCGTTGGCACAACAAATGTCAGCGGCGTTTCTGTTTCGTCCATCGAGATGACCAGCCAGACCTGGCGCTCGGCCAAAGACGTAGACAAGCCCGAATGGAAGCACTTAGTCAACATCTATAAGCCCGCCAATGCCAAGCCCGGCATTGCCCTGCTCTGGGTAGATGGTGGCAACAATCGAGGCGGCAAGCCAAGCCCCTCACCTCTCATGATCGCCATTGCCAAAGACAGCGGCATGATCGCTGCCGAATTGCGGCAGATCCCCAGCGAACCTCTGCTCTTTGCCGGCGAAACCAAGACCCGTAGTGAAGATGGCATCATCGCCTACACCTGGGACAAATACCTGCGCAGTGGAGACGACCAGTGGCCGCTCCGCCTGCCGATGACCAAAGCTGGCGTGCGTGCGATGGACACAGTAACAGCCTTTCTCAAAACTAGAGAGGGTGGCGAAATGAACATCGACCGCTTCATTGTCGGTGGTGCCTCCAAACGCGGCTGGACTACCTGGACTATCGGCGCTGTAGACAACCGTGTCATTGCAATCGCCCCCATGGTGATCGACCTGCTGAACATGGTACCCAGCTTCATCCACCACTACCGCGCCTACGGCTTCTGGGCCCCGGCGATCAAGGACTACACCGACCTGAACATCATGAGCTGGCTGGGCACCAAGCAGTTCAAGAACCTCATGAAGATCGAAGAGCCTTATGAATACCGCGACCGGCTGACAATGCCGAAGCTGATCATTAACTCCGCAGGCGACGATTTCTTCCTTCCCGACAGTTCGCAGTTTTACTACAACAAGCTGAAAGGCGAGAAGCACATCCGGTACATGCCAAACACTCGGCACAACCTTGAACCGGTCGGAGTTACGCAGAGCCTTGTGGCCTTCATGGATTCCGTCGCAAACAACCGCCCTCGCCCCAACTTCACCTGGAAGGTCAACAAGTCTGACAGTTCAATCGAGGTGAAGGCACCCCAGGTGCCAAAAGAAATAAAGGTCTGGCAGGTAACCAATCCCAAAGCACGCGACTTCCGGCTCACCGAAACAAAAGCCACGTGGAAGTCCGAGAAGGTTGCTTTGGTCGATGGCAAGTACACCGCCAGGCTCCCCAAGCCCGCCACAGGCTACACCGCCTTCTTTGTCGAATTGATTTACGACTCAGGCGCCAAGCACCCTCACACTTTCACAACAGAGGTGAGTGTGATACCCAACACCTATCCCTTCACATTCCCTAAACCAGTAAAACCTTAGGGCTTGAGAGCGCCGGCATCGCCGATGATCTTGGCGCTCTTTTGTGACTGATCTGAAACGAAAGTAACGCTGACTTCACGCGTCTTTGGAAACAGTTTGGTCGCCCCAAATTTAATCTCCCCCGTAATGGGCTTACTGCAAACCAAATCATAGTGGGCGTGCACCTCAGCGTGTTGAGCCCCCTCCCGGTGAAGATCCACTTCTTTAGGTGTGAGCTTGCATCCAGAGGCTGCGGGGAAGATGACAAGTTCTGAGCCACGCGTCTTAAGTGTCGCGAAAGCATCCTGAACCAGCTTTTTCTGAGCCGGCGTCTTCGCCTCAGATTCAAATCCGACAATACCGTCTGCAGGGGCCTCAAACTCGACTTCACCTTTTAGACCATCCATAGCAATGCTGATTTTCGCTGCCCCGTGTACATGGGCCTTTTGGGGTTTTCCCTGAGGAAACATTAGTGGCGAGCTAAGGATCAATATTAGTGCAATCTTCATGTTCAATTCTTATCCTATAAGGTACATGCTCGTCCAAGCACTACTATTTGTACTTCCTGTCTCAGCTCAATTCGGACCTCGCGTCCCGGAAGAATCGCGCGCTCCCATGGCCATTCGGTCACCAGCAACCAAGAACTGCAACCTGGCCATCAGCGGAGAGGCAAGGGTAGGCCGCGTTTCCATGAAAGGTGGATCGATTGAAGTTCGAGACCTAAGCGGAACTGGAATTTTGGCCTTAGCTGGCATATTGCGATTCCAGTTCGCCAATGGCCGTTACTTCGACTACGTCTGGCGTTACACTTCGGCAGGATTAGCTGCCCGCTCAATGAAAATCACCCCAGAAGAAATGCTTTTTGCAGATGGACTGGTAGCCCCAAACAGAATAGACTCCTCTGTCCTTGGAGTCTATTTTGGCAACGGAGAAATTTGTGGAGAAACAGGAGCTTACATCAAAGAAAAATTCCAGAAGAACCTGGAAAATGTAAGGCTCGATGCAGAACAGGCTATTGGTATGGCTAAATCGATGACTCCAAAACTCTTCGAAGAAGCCGTTAGAAATGGCTTGTTGACCACTGGCCCTTATCAGCGGGAATCCATTGCCTCGTCAAACGCGATGTTGAGAACACAATTATTGGGTCCGGACGGCAAGCTGTTAGGCGAATACAAGGAGTGGCTTAAACGCTGGCAAGATTCCCTCAAGCCTGCCAAACAATCTCCCCCGAAACAATCGTCGCGACAGCCCGCCCCGTAAACGTGTGGCCGTCAAACGGGGAATTGCGAGACTTCGAAGGAGACTTGTTTACGTCATAGGTCCACTTAACATTGGGATCTAAAATGGTGACGTCGGCAGGCAATCCAGGCGACAGGGATCCACGATTCAACTTGAGAATCCCGGCTGGCCCAGTGGTGAAAAGCTCGATCATTCGGTTGATCGAGATGTGGCCTGGGCGCACAAGTCTTTCCAGTGAGATCCCAATGGCCGTCTCGAGTCCCAGAATCCCGAAGGGGCAGCGCTCAAACTCCTGCATCTTGTCGGTCACGCTATGCGGAGCATGGTCGGTGGCGATGGCGTCTATAACGCCTGCCTTGAGCCCTTCAATCATCGCTTCTACATCATGTGAGCAGCGAATCGGCGGCTTCATCTTGAAATTCGAATCATAAGGAATGATCTCAAGATCATGAATGGCGAAGTGATGCGGGGTCACCTCGCAGGTCACACGAAGGCCACGGCGCTTGGCTTCGGCCACCATCGCAATGGCGTTTTTGGTGGAGATGTGAGCAACGTGATATCGTGCGCCGGTTACTTCAGCAAGCAGGATGTCACGAGCAACCATCACATCTTCAGAACACGCCGGGATGCCTCGCAGGCCAAAGCGCAATGAGGCCTTGCCCTCGTGCATGTCACCACCAGCAGATAGATTCAGGTCTTCACAGTGATCGATCACGAGGATGTCGAAGCTAGAGGCGATCTCCATGGCGCGACGCATTACCCGGGAGTTCATGACCGGGCGTCCATCGTCCGAGATGGCAACAGTACCCGCAGCTTGCATGGCACCGATCGAAGCCAGTTCTTCACCGGCACTTCCCTTGGTGATGGCACCAATGGGGAACACGTTTACTTTGGCGACGGCACGCGCCCGTTCGATGATGTATCGCGTCAGGTGCGGCGTATCGTTTACGGGATTCGTATTCGGCATACAGCAGACGCTGGTAAAGCCACCAACCGCTGCTGCCCGGGAGCCACTCTCAATCGTTTCTGAGCTCTCAAAGCCCGGCTCACGAAGATGCACGTGCATGTCAATAAACCCGGGAGCGACAATCAGGCCTGTTGCATCGAAAACCTCAGCTCCGCGGGAAGGAAGATTTTCACCGACTCCGCGAATAATATCTCCAGCAAGCAGGACATCGGCAACATGATCGATGCCATTGGCTGGGTCGATCACCCGGCCGTTACGAATCAAAAGCTTTGGCATTACTGCAGAACCCTTTCCAGCACAGCCATGCGGACGGCGATACCGTTCTCTACCTGGCTCAAAATGACCGAGCGCGAACTATCGGCAACTTCGGTCGAGATCTCGCGGCCACGATTCATCGGACCGGGATGCATCACGATGGCATCAGGCTTGGCAAGTGCAAGATTCTCCGCCCTGAGACCATAGAAGCGAGAGTACTCTCCAGCCGGAAAATTCGTTTCGTTCTGCCGCTCCAGTTGCACACGCAACATCATGATGATGTCGGTATTGCGAAGCGCTTCCTTGATGTCATAGGTGATGCTCACCCCGGGTGCCAGATCCTTCAGATCTTGGGGCACCAAAGGTGCCGGGCCACAAAGCACAAGATCGACACCGAACTTCGATAGCAGATGAATGTTCGAGCGGGCCACGCGGCTATGTAGGATATCACCAATGATGGCAACACGAAGACCTTCAAGCGATGGGCGGTTATCAAGAATGGTTCGGGCATCAAGCAGGGCTTGAGTCGGGTGTTCATGCTGCCCATCGCCCGCGTTGATGATTGGGATCTGCAAATGCCTCGACAGGAAGTGTGGCGCACCAGAGGCAGAATGGCGCATGACAATCACGTCTGGCCGCATCGCACTCAGGGTACTCACCGTATCAAGCAGCGTTTCACCCTTCGAGACACTTGAGCCTTGAGCGGAGATGGAAAGAGCATCAGCACCAAGGCGCTTGGCCGCGATCTCAAAGCTGATGCGCGTGCGCGTGGACGCTTCAAAAAAGAGGTTTACAACGAGGCGGCCGTCCAGTAGGTCCAGTCGCTTCTCACGCATTTGCTGCAGAGGCTGAAAGTCCTTGGCGCGCTGGAGTAACGATTCTATTTCAGGCCGGTCGAGGGCCTCGATGTCGAGGAGGCCTTTGGTCATTGTCACACCTTTTCGACGAGCAAAACTTTTTCGAGTCCGTCAATTTCACTAAGCTTGACTTCGATGATTTCATTGGAAGTGGTAGCCACTTTGCGGCCCACATAGCGTGCTTCAATCGGAAGCTCGCGGTGACCGCGATCAATCAGGCAGAGCAGTTGCACGCGAGAAGGCCGGCCATGATCAAATAACGCATCGAGCGACGCTCGGATCGTGCGTCCTGTATAGAGAACATCATCGGTCAGAATGATATCCATACCGGTGATGTCAAACGGGATCTCGGTAGCATTCACCACGGGCTTTGCTCCAACCGTTGTCAGGTCATCGCGGTAAAGATTGATGTCGAGAATTCCAACCGGGATTTCGCGTTTCTCGAGATCCGAGATTTTCTTCGCCAGCCGCTGAGCGATCGGCACGCCCCGGCGGCGGATTCCAATAAATGCCAGTTTTGAGAGATCGTCGGACTTTTCGAGAATTTCGTGTGCAAGACGGACCATTGTCCGGTCCATTTCCGAAGCCGACATGAGTTGAGATTTTTCACGGGTCGCGCTCATGATTTTCTCCAAGCTAACATAGCGAGGGGCCATGAGGATCAAAAGGCAGAAAGAAGTCACAATCAGCTTAAAATAAAATGCCATGAAGAAGCTGTTTCTCCTTACCCTGATCGCAATTCTGCTCGAAGGAGCCGAACCTGACGTAAAAGCACTGGTAGAGGCCGCACGGGCTGCCTGGGCAGTGCCAGGAGTCGCCGTTGCCATCGTAAAAGACGACAAGCCGCTCTACCTGGCAGGGCATGGCATGCGGGAATCGGGTAAGGCAGATCCCGTCACTGCCCATACAGCCTTCCAAATCGCATCCACCACAAAGGCATTCACAACCACTGCGATGGCGATGCTGGTAGAAGAAGGCAAGCTGGCTTGGGATGACCCTGTCCGAAAACATTTGGATATCTTCAGACTCGCCGATCCACATGCCGACGCCCTCGTTACCGCGCGAGATCTGGTGACGCACAGGACAGGACTGCCGCGCCACGATGTCTTGTGGGTACGGACCGGCCTGGGCCGTGAAGAGTTGATCCGAAGGATCGGGCTCGCCAAACCTGCCGCGCAGTTTCGTGGCATCTATCAATATCAGAATCTGATGTTCACCAGTGCCGGCGAATTGGTTGGCCGGGCAAGCGGATTGGGGTGGGATGCATTTGTGCAGCAACGCATCCTTATGCCGCTTGGGATGAAAGATACATCCACCACTTACTCGGACATGTTGAGCCATACCAATATGGCGATGCCGCACATAAAGGGTAAAGCGAACCCACTGCAAAACTACGACAATATTGGCGGTGCAGGCAGCATCGCCTCAAGCGTCGAGGACCTATCGCGTTGGGTAAGAATGCAATTGGCTGGAGGCGCCTTCGAGGGCACAAGGCTGGTAAGTGAAAAGCAACTGCAAGCCACACAGGAGCCGCAAATGGTAATTGAACGAACAGCCTTGTGCCCTCGAAGACGCCTCCAGCCAATTGCATTCT
>JBKJUN010000518.1:0-3070 GCA_046590555.1 Bryobacter sp.
CATGCGGGTGCGCCGCTTTGGCGGAGATGAGTTCTTCGGTAATTGCCCTGTCCATGGTGATTGCCTGGAAGGACTGGCTGCCGGGCCTGCCATTGCAGAACGCTGGGGTGTCGAGCATGCGGAATTATTGCCTGAGAATCACCCAGCCTGGGCCATGGAGGCGCATTATCTGGGGCAGATGGTCGTCAACCTTACCTGTGCTTATTCGCCTGAGATCCTGATTCTGGGCGGCGGGATTTCACTCCGCAAAGGCATGATCAACATGGTGAAGCAGTCTGCCGTGCAAGAGATGAACGGCTATGCACCACTACCGAGGATTGTTCGAGCCAGGCTGGGTGCAAGGGCAGGCGTGCTTGGCGCACTCGCCCTTGCTAAACGTCAAAAAATATAGAGCATCAAATAGACAATCACACCGGTGATTGAAACGAAGAGCCAGATTGGCAGGGTGATCTTTGCGATCTTGCGGTGTTTATCGAATCGTTCCTGGAAGGCGCGCCACATCGTAAGGATCGCCAGCACGGGAACTGTCGCGGCAAGGATCACATGCGGAATCAAAATTGAAAAGTAGATTGTTCGCATGAAGCCTTCGCCTTTATATGGCACGCTGCCGACTTCGGCGTGATAGACGAGATAACAAATCAGAAAAATGATGGATACGGCAAAGGCGCTGAGCATCACGCGCTTGTGCTGCTCGCGTTTGCCCTGGCGGATGAGCCTGTAGCCATAAATCAATAAGACGGTGGCCAGCGCATTGAGGCTGGCATTTACTGCGGGTAGATCACGAACGGTCATGTAAGTCTCGAATATCCTCGATCAATTTATCGATGCTGTCTTTGGCGAAGGAGTCGTAGAATCCGCGTATTTTCATATTTTGGTCTACGAGGACAAAGCGGGTGGAATGCTCTTGCATGGAATCGGCGAATCCCAGATAGAAGGATTCACTCATCAGATTCCGGATCAAATCCTTGCGCCCGGTAAGAAAGGTCCAACGTTCCGGCAGCGCGCCGAAGCGCCGGGCGTAGGATTCGAGCGCAGCGGCTGTGTCACGGTCTGGATCGACGGTGATGCTCACCAGATGCAATTGCTTGAGGTCGCCAGTCTCTTGCTGGACGCGCTTCAATTGGTTGGCCATACGTGGGCAGGGGCCAGGACAGTTGGTGAAGAAAAAGTCCGCCACCCAAATTTTGCCATTCAATTGGCTGCTGGCAAAAGCCGTTCCCTGTTGATTGGTGAATTCGAAGGGCGGGATTGAACCGAGTTCGGGAAGCTTGCTCTTCGACTTGCATCCGATGACGGCGATCGTTGCGAGAAGCCAGCTACGTCGTTGCATAGTCGCTCCTGCCGACCCAGGCCAGCGCGAGGGCAAAGAGCGCAAGCGTCCAACCGGCAAGCAGCGCAAGGCTCAGGCCCACGCCGAAGGAAGCTTCGATTCCAAGGCACTGGTTCAAGAGCGAGATGGCGTAAGTCATCGGGTTTAGCCGCATTGCCATTTGCATCCCGGGGTGCGCCTCCTCATATCGAAAGAGCGAGCCGGAGAGCATCCACATGGGCATCAACAACATGTTGACAACGCCATGAAAGGCTTGTGTGGAGGGCATCTTCCAGGCACATAAGAAGCCAACCAGCGTAAAGAGGATCGCAATCAGCGCTTGTACACCCAGGCAGCCGAGGACTCCAAAGAACCCGGGCTTGAGGCCAGCAACCGGGAGGAAGAAGAGAAAGATCAAGCTTTGCAACCAGGCGAGCAAGGCAGCGCCCAGCACTTTGCCCAGCACGATGCCAGACCTTGGAGCTGGGCTTACCAGCACCCCGGCAAGAAAGCCCTCTTTGCGGTCATCAATGAGCGTCATGTTGGAGAAGACAGCTGAGAACATCAGAGCAAGGGCAATAGATCCGCCATAGAAGCGCGCGAAGTCGTTGAAGCCTGCACTCACCACAAACCAGAACAAAAGTGGCGCAGCTGCGAAACCGGCCACTCGAGCCTTTTCGCGCCAGAATTTGATTAACTCGCGCTTGGCGAGCACTACTGCTGTGAGCATCATGCGTGCACCGCCATGGATGTCTTTGAGGTAACTCTGCGGAAGACATCGGCGAGAGTCGGTTGATGCAGCCCGATCGACAATACCTCACCCGGCATCGCGTCGACCAGCCGGGGAATCATCAAATGCGCCTGTTCTGATTCCACCGAGAGTACTCCATCGACGAGTCTTACCGGCATCGAGAAATTCTCCTGCAGGATCAGCATTGCTGCTTCGGGATTGCGTGCCTTTAGTTCGATCACCTGACCGCCGATTGTGGCCTTCAGTTCCGATGGAGAGCCCTCGGCCACGCGATGGCCTTTGTCTAGAAGAATCAAAGTGTCACAGCGTTCTGCTTCCTCGTAGAGGTGTGTAGAGACGACTATGGCGGTGCTGCGCTTCTCGCGCAATTCTTCAATCGCCTTCCAGAACTCATCTCTTGCTACTGGATCGAGGCCGGTAGTCGGCTCGTCAAGAATTAGCATTTGCGGCTCATGCAGAAGTGCGCGTGCGATCTCGGCACGTCGCTGCAGGCCTCCCGAGAGATTCTTGCCCAGTTCTGCGCGGCGATCCCAAATTCCCAGTTGATACATTGCCTGGCGTACACGCTCGTGCACGGTTCGTCCTGAGAGACCGTAAAATGCCCCACAGGCCAACAGGTTCTCTTCGATTGTCAGAAGTTTATCGAGGGTCTGGGTTTGAAAGACTACGCCAATGCGGGCACGAACGGCTTGCGGATGTTTGGCCGTATCGAACCCGCAGACTTCAACTTTGCCCGACTGGGGTTTGGTTTGGGTAGAGAGTAGTCGCAGCAGGGTAGATTTGCCTGAACCATTCGGGCCAAGCAGACCCACCATCTCTCGCCGGTTCAAATGCATCGCAAACTGATCGAGAGCGACCAGACTTCCGTAGCGATGGGTAACGTTTTCGACAGCGAGCAACATGAATTTACCTTGGAGCGAAGATCAGGACGGCGTAGAGAACGGGCAGATAAATCACCGAAGCCAACAGGACTCCACGCGCGTTTTCTCTGCTTCGCTCCTTGAACATTT
>JBKJUN010000530.1:0-4834 GCA_046590555.1 Bryobacter sp.
GCCCCAGCCGCTGAAGCACAAGCTCCGGCCGCCGAATAACCAGTGGAAGCGAATAAGGAGAACCTGAACCATGCCTGAAGGAAGAGGCGGCCGCCCCATTGCGGCCTCGATGCGCCCCACCGGTGGTGACAAGGCGAACATCGTCAACAAGAAGCAGTATTTCCGTCGCAAGAAAGTATGTCGTTTCTCGGTCGAAAAGATCGATTACATCGACTACAAGGACGTCAACCTGCTCCGGCAGTATGTGTCCGAACGCGGCAAGATTGTGCCACGGCGCCTTACCGGCACCAGCACCCAGTTTCAGCGCCGTCTGGCTGTTGCCATCAAGCGCGCCCGTAATATCGCGTTGCTGCCCTTTGCGACGCGGGAAGGAGAAAAGTAAATGGAACTCATCCTCCGCGAAGATATCGACAAGCTCGGCTCGCGCGGTGAGGTTGTCAAGGTTAAGGACGGCTACGCCCGTAACTTCCTTCTCCCCCGCCGTATGGCCGTTCACGCCACTGCATCTAACAAGAAGATCGTTGAGCAAGAACGCCAGAGCTGGCTCCGCAAGGAAGCCACTGTCAAGGCTGATGCCGAAGGTCTCGCTCAGCTCCTCAACGGAGTTGTCCTCGAATTTGCGCGTAAGGCCGGTGAAGAAGATCACCTCTTCGGCTCCGTTACTTCGCTCGATATCGAAGGCGGCCTCGCCCGCAAGAGCTTCAATATTGACAAGAAGAAGATCGTTCTCGACGAGCCCCTCAAGACTCTCGGCGAACACAAGGTCAAGCTTCACCTCTACAAAGATGTGAACGCTGAAATTACTGTCAACATCATCAAGGAAGTCTAGGATTATACTGCGATGGCTTATTTCGATCTAACTGGTCAAACAGCAATTATTACTGGCGCTGCAGGAGGCATTGGTGAAACCATCGCCCGTCGCTTCGCTAACTCCGGCGCAACTGTAGTAATTGCCGATCTCAACTTATCGGCCGGTGAAGCGATTGCCGCCTCGCTCCCTAATTCATCTTTCGCACTCTCGCTCGATGTCACATCGAGCGAGAGCTGCGAAAAACTCGTTGCCGATGTGATTGCCCGCACGGGCCGCATCGATATCGTAGTCAACAACGCCGGTGTTGCCGGCAAAGCCGCTCCTGTCGAGGAGCAATCCAACGACGACTGGGCTCTCTGTGTCGCCGTCAACCTCAACGGTCCCTTTTATCTCTGCAGGGCAGCGGTGCCGCACATGCGCAAGCGTAAGTATGGCCGCATCGTGAATATTGCTTCCATTGCCGGCAAAGAAGGCAACCCTAATATGAGTGCTTATTCTGCTACCAAGGCTGGCCTCATCGGCTTCACCAAGTCTCTAGGCAAAGAAGTCGCCCTTGATGGCATCACTGCCAATTGCGTCTCGCCTGCGGTCGTACGCACCAAGATTCTCGAACAGCTTACTCCCCAGCAGGTCGATTACATGACCCAGCGCATCCCCATGCGGCGCACGGGCGAGCCAGAAGAAATCGCCGCTGTAGTGCACTTCCTTGCCAGCCCCGATTCGTCTTTTGTTACTGCTCAAACCTACGACGCCAGCGGCGGCAGAGCTACTTACTAAATGATTCTCCAGCCTTCGCAGTATGCCAAGGTTCCTGTCAAGGAACTGCTTGAAGAAGTCGGTCTCGGTCGCGTAGGCCTGGATCGTCGCTTGATTGTTGCTTTGACTTCCCGGCCAGAAGAAGCAGCTCCTGCACTGGTCGCCTACGGTCTCAATCCTCCTGAAAATTCACGTCTCCAGATGGATGGAGACATTCTGAATCTGCTTGCTGCCATGCCCAGCAAGAAGTCCCTCGATTATGTGGTCTCCTTGCTTCGCGACGGCTTCACTGAGATCCCTGAAAGCATGCTTGAAATTACGAAAAAGGCCGGCACAAAAGCTGTCGAAGCGCTCGTAGGCCTCTATCGTGAAATGGAAGAAGAAGCTGGCGGAGAAGTAGCGTTCCTGCTTGCCGGTCTCGGTCTGCGAGATCCACGTATCCTTGAAATTATCCTTGAGCGCCTCGATTTCGACATGGAAGACGGTGCGATGCTGATTGGACTTTACGGCGACCCCGCCGGCAGAGCCCCCCTCGAAAAACTGGCCCTCGAATTGGGCAAAAATCGAGAAATCGATTTCGCACTCGAACAACTTCGCAATCGCCAGGAAGGCTTCGAAGATCCCGAAATCGATCACCTCGAATCCTATCCCGATATTCAAGGTCCCGAATTTGAAGTTCTCGAAGACGACGAGATTGTCGACTTCGCCACTTTGCACGAAGATGAGTCGGTTCGTCTCGCCGCTCTGGACGTGCTTGAAGATTTAGAACTTCCCGTTTCGGCTGTCCAACCGTTGATCGTTCTTGCTACGGCAAAAGGATCCATTGCCGTGCGTGCCGCTGCCTTTCGCGCCTTGGCGCGCCTGAATCAGATCGAAGAAGTCCGTGTCGTGGCTGATGCGATTCTCAAAGATGCTGCAAATCCGGCACCCATTCGTGCTGCCAGTCTGATCACACTTCTGCCAGACAGTATTTCCCCCGCCAGCCTTCGCTCTTATATCGAAGAATTCCTCGTCAATCCCGAATCGAGGGCCGACGGCGTGCATGCCATGTGGCGTTCGAGAGAAGCTTCTTACAACACTCGTTTCGGATCTTTCCTTGATGACCCTGATCTCGCCGTCCGTCGCCAGGCTATTCGGGGCGCAGGTGTCAGCGGTGACGTCACCGCTATTGGCAAGCTGCGCGACCTTATGATGGATGACGAAGTTCGCAAGGACGCAATCTTCGCATACTCGATGGCAGTACCCTCTGATATCTCGGCCAGTCGCGTTCGTAGCCTATATACTCGCATCGAAAAAGAGGCGGGCGGCCTCAATCGCGACGAAGCTACCTCCGTCGGTATCGCTCTTGATATGCGCCTTGAGGCTGAAGGCAAAGATCCTGTCTTCTTCACCCCTCAAGACGATAACTCTGAAGACGAAACATAAAACATATTTTGGCTATTTTGTTTTAGATTCATAGCTTTTTTATCAACTACAAATGCATCTGTAAACAACTGAGGTCAAACTCAGTTCGTGGCTCAGACTCTTAGTCGTTGGAATTTCTTCTTCCTCCCCCTCGCCCTGGCTTGTCTCCCGCTGGCCGCCTTCTGGCCTTCTCCCTCTTTTAACACCACCTATCACTTTGCCGACCGAGCCCTCAGGGCCAACAAGGAGACTGCATGACCCGTTCTTTCCTTTATCACGCCTCTCGCCAGCCACTGCCCGGGCATCTTGGCACTGCTGTGTCGCTTCATTCGCACACCAGCCGCTCACGCGAGACCATGAGCTTCATTCCGCGCTACGTCAACAAGGTTCCCTACATGACTGGCCGCATTCGTCACCTGGAGACTGCTTATCTCGACTACTATGGCAAAGCCTTCGATTATTCCCGTGTCTGGTGGACCCCACCCCTTGAACCCAAAGCCGCCTTCGACCTCGAGCGCAACCAGATCGAACAAAAGCTCGGTCGCGCCGCCATGGTCAGCCTTAGCGACCACGACAACGTCGATGCCGGTTTCGCTCTCGAAATCTTCGAAGAATGCACCGGTGCGCCCATTTCCTCTGAGTGGACCGTCCCGCTAGGCCCGTCCTTCCTTCATCTCGGTGTTCACAACATGCAGCCTGGCCGCGCCCGCATGCTCGAAGAATCCATGAAAGAAGTTACTGCAAATCCTTCGTCAGACCGTATTGAGGCCATGCTCGATGAACTCCAGCGCGACCCTGATACCCTGATCATCGTGAACCATCCGCTTTGGGACGAAGCCAAAGTGGGTCAAACCCAACACCTGCAAATTCTCCACTCCTTTCTTGCTCGCCATGGACCTCACATTCATGCCCTTGAGCTTAATGGCCTTCGTTCTCCGAAAGAGAACAACGACGTCGTCCAGCTCGCCGAAATCTGGGGGCTACCGCTCCTCTCTGGAGGCGACCGTCACGGCGGTGAACCAAATGCTCTCGTCAATCTTACGAGTGCCACCACCTTCAACGACTTTGTAGCCGAAACCAGAAACGGGGCACCCACTCATACCGTCTATATGGAGCAGTACGACGAACCCATTCGACTGCGCATCCTTCAAGTGATGTCAGATGTCCTTCGCACTTACAATAACTTTTCCTCCGACCGCCGCCGCTGGTCAGACCGCGTTTTTTATCATTGCGAAGACGAAACTATCCGCAGGGTCTCCGACGTCTGGACAGGCAATGGTCCCGATATTGTTGGTCAATTTATTTCGGCAATGCGTCTGCTTGAGTCGCGTCACGTCCGCGCGGTTCTCAAGTTGGCCCTTGCCACATAGCGAATTCTAAAATCAGATTGGAATGAAGCCAATGCGCGTCGCTTTCTTTACCGATTCCTTCCACGAGGTTAATGGCGTGGCCCATACCAGCCGCAATCTAGACGCGTTCGCACGCCGCCGTAACCTTCCATTCCTCAGCATTCATGCTGGCGACAAGACTGAATTGATTCTCACCGGAAACCACATCGAGCTCAACCTCAAGCGTTCTTCTCTAGGCATCCCTATTGAAAACGATATGAGTTTTGATCTCTTCTTTGCTCGCCACTGGAGCCGAACCCTTGAGGCGCTGCGCGACTTCCAACCCGACGTAATTCACATTACCGGCCCGAGTGATGTCGGCATCCTTGGTGCCGCTTGTGCGGAGCGTCTGGGGATCCCGATTCTTGCCAGTTGGCACACCAACCTCCACGAATACGCTGGCACCAGGCTTGGTAGCCTCATCTCCTGGTGCACCACCGATTCGATTAGAGCGAAGTTTGAGTTTGCGGCTGAG
>JBKJUN010000733.1:0-6832 GCA_046590555.1 Bryobacter sp.
GGAGTTCGTAGACAGGGACGTTGAGGGCTTTGCCTTTGATGTCCCAGAGAGCCTGGTCGATGCCGGAGAGGGCGCTAGTTAAGACGGGGCCGCCGCGATAGAAGGCGTGGCGGTAGATGGCCTGCCAGTGGTGGGCGACGGGGCGAGGGTCTTTGCCGATCAGATAGGGGGCGATTTCCTGGATCGCTGTGGCTACGGTGAGGGCGCGGCCTTCTACTACTGGTTCGCCGAGGCCGACGATGCCGGCGTTGGTGTGGATCTTGAGGAAAAGCCAGCGGGGCTTGACGAGGATCGTCTCGAGCCTGGTGATCTTGAGGTTGTCCTTGGCTGTTACGGGGACGTCCTTCTTTTGGGCGAAGGCTGAGCCTGCGGCGACCATTGAGGCGAAGGCAGTGCGTACGGCGTGGCGACGGGATAAATCCGACATGGGTTTGCTCCTATGCAAAGTAGATCCAAAGGCCGAGGATGGATGCACCTACGACCAACGTAAACATCATTTCACTTTTCTTGGCGACTATCGCGCCGCCTGGCGTAATTGTCAGGTCAGCGATTTCGCTGAGTGGTTTGGGGAGTGAGAATTTGCTAATTCCGATCATCATCAGAATGCAGAGCAGGAAGACGATGATGGAGTAGTTGAGGAAGCTGAATTCGACAACTTTGTTGAGGCTGCCGAGATCGATCTTCATTGCGTTGTGGAGGATGTCGAGGCCGAAGCGTCCGGCACCGAGGAGGCCACCGATGATGAGCGTAGTGAAGGCAGCGGTGGCTGTTGCGCCGCGCCAGAGGATGCCGGTGAGGAAGACAGCTGTGATGGGTGCGCCGACGTAGGCCTGGACGCTTTGCAGGTATTGGTAGACCTCGTTGTTGAGGCCACGGATGAGCGGGATCCAGGCGATTGAGACAAGCACGACGACGCAGGTGGCGATACGACCGACGTTCACCAGTTTTGACTCGCTGGCGGCGGGGCGGAGTTTCTTATAGATGTCCATCGTGATTAGGGTTGAGCAGGAATTGAAGACGCTGGAGAGGCTGCTCATCAGGGCGGCGAGGAGGGCGGCTACCATTAAGCCTTTGAGGCCGGGCGGGAGGAGGCGAGTGACTAGAAGGGGGTAGGCATTGTCGCCGGTGACTTCTGTGGGCCAGATGGCTTTGGCGCAGAGGCCGGGGAGGACGAGGATGAAGAGTGGGAGGATCTTGAGTGCGGCGCAGAAGAAGGTGCCTTTGCGGGCGTCATCGATGCCTTTGGCGGCGAGGGTACGTTGGACGATGACTTGGTCTGTGCACCAGTACCAGATGCCAAGAATGAGGGTGCCAAGGGTGGTGCCGATCCAGGGGTAAACGGGATCGGAATTCGGTTTGATCATGTGGAAGAAGTCTGGTGAGAGAGCGGCGCGGAGGCCTTCGAAGCCGCCGGCTTTGTCGAGGCCGAGGAGGGTGAGTACGATTGCTCCGCCGACGAGGAGGACGGCCTGGAAGAGGTCCGTATAGATGACTGCGGCAAGGCCGCCGAAGATGGTGTAGACGCCGGTGGCGATGACGAGAAAGATGGCGGTGGTCATGTAGTCCCACCCGAAGACCTCGCGGATGAGGATGCCGCCGGCGAAGAGGCTGACGGAGATTTTTGTGAAGACGTAGGCGAGCAAGGAAATGATGGTGAGGTACCAGCGGCAGTTTGAGCCGAAGCGACGCTCAAGAAATTCTGGCATCGTGTAGACCTTGCTCTTCAAGTAGTGGGGAACGAAGAGCCAGCCGAGGATGAAGAGGCAGAAGCCGGCGGAGAGTTCGTAGCAGCCTACGGCGAGGCCAGTGGAGGCACCGGAGCCGGCAAGGCCGATGAAGTGTTCGCTGGAGATGTTGGTGGCGAAGAGGGAGGCGCCGATGGCGATCCAGCCGACGTTGCCGCCAGCGAGGAAGTAGTCTTTGGTGTTGCGCTCTTTGAGGGAGTGGTAGGCACCGATCGCGAAGACGATCAGGAAGTAGACGACGATTATGGCTGTGTCGAGCATTGGGGATTAGTCTATATCGAATTGCAACCGATGGGCGCGAAATGCCGAATTGAGGCCTAGCGACTTGGGCGATTTATGCGGATTAAGAAGGGGGCGGCTGGCACGATTGGGTTTAATGACTGATGGATGCGCTTCGCCTGGCCTTCAAAATCCATATCCTCTGCACAGAGGATTAGTCCAGAATGGCAGACTGCTTATGAATTGTGGAGCTTCAAGAAATCACGACGGTTGTAAGTGACAAGCGCACGGCACTGAGAGGCGGCGAAGGCGAGTACATCCTCATCGGGGATTCTCTGGTTGGCACGACCCGCATCAAGCGATGTCAACACATCGTGCCCCAGCAGACGTAGGTAGATCACCAGTTGTTGCGCAATATTCTCATTCGTGTAGAGAAGGGCCAAAGCCAATCCTGCTGGTTTGATTCAATCTGCTTATCGATTTCAGCGGCATGAATCCGCGCGTAAGCCCAGGCACTCGAAAGGTCTTCAGCCCGAAGAGTTGGGTAGGATTCGAGGAGTTCGCGATCTGAGGCTCCGAGACGACGGAAGCTAACCAGAAGCCAGACGGGAATTCTCGTCCGGACGATGCAGGGATCTCCACCGCAGACGCCGGGTGAGGAGTCGATGCCAGGGAAGTCGTCGCCAAGGTCTTGGACTACCCACTTCAGAAGTTGCGCCTTTACGCCTCGGGACAAGGAGGGCAATAGCGTTTGAACTTCGTCGATTGCTTCCATAGTTTGGCCTCTACTACCATTGTCACCGAATTCGCTTCAATGATTTGGAGTTTAGGCTTGCTCTGTCGCAGACGATCAGAAAAGCGACGACGATGATGGCTTTGCGGCAATGCAGTGTACGATTGTGCACAGCGACGGCATTCGAATGGGATCAGGTTCGCCGATTCGATTGGCGTGCTTGAAGATGTTCGAGCGATCACTTTGCGGGACGATGCGTATGGCGAGGAGAGATGGGTCTCGATTGGGACCGATGGGCTTGCTCGAATCCTCACGGTGGTTTATGCGTGGCGGGAAACCGCAATTCGGATCATTTCGGCGCGTCTGGCGACGGCACGAGAATGCAGACAGTATCTGGAGGAAGCATGAAGCAGGAGTACGATTTCAGTAAAGGCAAGCGCGGGGCTGTGGTAACAGTATCTACGGGCAAAACACGGGTGACTATTCGACTCGATGATGATCTCTTGAACTGGTTTCGAGATGAGGTGGATCGAATGGGTGACGGCAACTATCAGAGCCTGATCAATCTGGCTCTTCGGGATTTTGTTGACAGACGACGGGAACCGCTCGAAGATACATTGCGGCGGGTTGTCCGCGAAGAACTTAAGCGAGCGGGCTAATGGAAGTTTGAGCGCACATCAGGAGCTAAGCTGTTTGGGAATGACATGTCTTGAATTGATGACTGTTTTGAGCTTTTCAGCTTCGTCTGCACCAAAGCGGTATTGGGGTGCGTGAGCGAGAGGGAATTGCTAGGCTGACGGTATGGTGACATTGACGATTGAAGTGGAAGAGGCCGTGGAGAAGGCGTTGCGTGAGATGGCCAAACATCACGATGGCGATTTGAGTCTAGTGTTGGCGGAATTACTTGCGGTCCATGAAGGTCAAGAGTTGATGGCGGATGAATTTGAAGAAGGCAACGAGGAGTATCTAAGACAACAACGGGATCGATCTGAGCGTGAATTCGCGGAGGGGCGAGTTGTGAGTTGGGAAACGGTCAAAGCTCGTAACCAACTTTGACCATTACTTTCAGCTTGGGGGCAAGCGAAGTTTTTTACATCCCACCAGTGAAAGTGAAGGAAAAGGCTGGCCGAGTGATTCAGCTGGTTGCGATTTTCCCAGAGATGTTTCCTTTCAGGAAAAGAGGCGTGATGACAGGCTACCGATGCTTCACGGTTGCCAAGTACCGATTCTTCTACCGCGCGAGCAGCAGTGAAATTCGAGTTTCTGCAATCGTACCGGCGATGATGAGGCGTTCCTGATTTAGCCGAAGAAGCTGTAGGCTGTTCATATGACACGTCGTGAATGGATGGCTGGGAGTTTGGGGGCGGTTGCTCTGGCGCAGCGGCCGGCGAAGCCCAATGTGATTTTTATTCTGGCTGATGATTTGGGGATTGGGGATCTGAGTTGTTATGGCCAGAAGATGTTCTCGACTCCTAATATCGATGCCCTCGCTGCGGCGGGGACGCGGTTTAGCTCGGCTTATGCCGGGTCTACTGTTTGTGCTCCTTCTCGCTGTGCGCTAATGACTGGCTATCATACGGGGCATTCGCGGATTCGGGGCAATGGGGCCAATGAGGATGTGTTGCGGAAGGAAGATGTTGTGATCCCGGAGCTGCTGAAGGGGGCTGGGTACAGGACCGGGATGTTTGGGAAGTGGGCTTTGGGACGGCTGGGCAAGGCTGGGTATCCGACCAAGAAGGGGTGGGATGAGTGGTTTGGGTTTTTCTCGCAGGTGCAGGCGCATATGTACTATCCGCAGGCGCTGCATCATAACGATGAATTGTTTGAGTTGAAGGGGAATACAGGGACTCGGAAGCAAGACTATGCTCCGGATGTGATTCATGAACAGGCAATGCAGTGGCTTGATTCTCAGAAGGTGGGGTCGCCCTTTTTTATGTATTACACGTCGGTGATTCCTCATACGAATAATGAGTTGGGGCGGGATACGGGGAATGGACAGGAGGTGCCGGAGGATGCTCCTTTTGGTGCCAAGACCTGGCCTCAGGTGGAGAAGAATTTTGCGGCTATGGTGAGCCGCCTAGATCGGCAGGTGGGGGCTATTGTTGAGAAGTTGAAGGAAAAGGGGCTTTACGGAAATACTCTGATTGTTTTCACTTCAGATAATGGGGCTCATCAAGAGGGCGGGCATAAGTTTGAGTTCTTTGATTCGAATGGGCCTTTGAATGGGATCAAGCGTTCGATGACTGAGGGTGGGATTCGCGTGCCGGCGATTGCAGTGTGGGCGAATCAGATTCCGGCTGGGCGGGTGAATGATACTCCTTGGGCATTTTGGGATGTGATGCCGACGCTTGCCTCATTGGCTGGGGTGGCTGCGCCTAAGGGGATTGATGGCATGAATGTGCTCGATGTGTGGCGGGGTAAGTCCACGGCTACTCAGCCTTATTACTATTGGGAGTTTCATGAGGGTGGATTTACCCGGGCGATTCGCCGGGGCAATTGGAAGTGCATCCAGTTAAAGACAGGGCAGATGCTGTTGTTTGATTTGTCGCAGGATTTGGGTGAGGAGAAGGATCTTGCTAGTGCGCAGCCTGATTTGGTGGCGGAGTTGAAGGCTTTGATGGTGAAGGCGCGGATAGAGAATCCAGATTGGCCGACACCGAAGGTCTGAGATCTCCACCGATGATTTCAAAATGGAAGGGGTCTTAAGCGGCGAATTTGAGGCGTACACAGAGAAGCAATGAAGCTCCCACAAACACGCAGGCTGTTGTGGAAGGTTCAGGGACTGGAGAGTTAGTTGGGTCGGTGGTAAGCAAGCTTAAGTCGTTGATGGCGAACTTGGTGGCGTTGCCGAATCGGTCTGGGGATGGAACCGGCGCAACACTCTGGAGGGTGATCCGAGAGATGTTTCTGGACTCACTGACCAAGCCAAAGAAAAGGGCCGTACCCTGGCCACGAGCGGCTGTACTAGACCAGTTTGTGTCCAAAGTGAGGGATCCAAGCGAGACATTGTTTATGTCGAAGGCTTCCATCGTAGCGGTTGCCGTCAGGTTGAGCCAGTCGTGATGGATGTCCGCGCCAAGGCCCCGAATCGGATTGGCGAAGCTGAGCGAAAAAAGTCCATATGGAGCCAATACGTTGTCACCTATGGAGAAGAGGCCATTCCATATCTGAGGGGTGTTTTGAACGAGGACACGGATGGTGTTTGTAGAACTCAAGGTGGATATGAGGCCGTTGGCACTTACTAGATTCGCCGGGAGGGTAGGGAAGCTCAAAGGGAGTCCCAGTTGGTTCCAGGCGATGGAATCATTTGCGCCGAGTGCCCCACGCGAACTTACGAAAGAAATTGAAGCACCGTGGATCTCATTGATGAAGATTATGCTGAGCAGGCCGAGCAATGTCTGGATTTTCATTCCCATTGATATTAACTCACCACCCAATTATCAACAAGGCTAATTTGTACTGTAGGTACCGGGACCGTAGCTTGAGTGATAGGTTAAATAGTTGAGCTTGGTTGAATCGTTTAGGTTCCCCGCAGAGTGCCTCATCCAGGATTTGCGGCTAATCAAAGGTTGATTGCGCGGATTTGACGCCACTCGACCTGTGTGTTTTCCATGTGGATCTGGAGGCCGATCTGACCGGCTTCGAGGTTTGCTGGTAGCTCGTTTGTCGTGGCTACCTCTACGCCGTCGACCCAGACTTTGCAGGTGCGGCCGATGACCTGGACTTGCAGGTAGAACCAGCGGCCTTCGGTATTGCTTGCAATGCTGGAACGGTGGAGGCCGTAGATGCTGCCTGTGGGGAAGACGCTGTCCAGCGGCGAGTAGATTTGGACTTCGAAGCCGCGATCCTTTTGTTTGTCTGGACTGCCCCGGAAGAAGATGCCGCCGTTGGCGTTGTTGGTGGATAAGAGTTCGGCTGAGAAGAGGAAGTCTTTGAGGACCGGGGAGCCGTAGTTGATGCCGTGGCCGTTTGAGCCTGTTGCTGAGTTCGTGTTGGTTTGCCAGGTGCCGGCGTCTCTCAGCTTCCAGGGTTGCCAGTTTTCGACGTAGGTTTCGTCGGTTCCGAGGTCTTCGATTTTCAGGTTGCGGATTTCATATTTGTGGAGGAGCGTGGCGAAGTGGATGTAGCCCTTGCC
>JBKJUN010000773.1:0-3182 GCA_046590555.1 Bryobacter sp.
CAACTCCGCCGTACTACGAACGCGGTTACCTAGACGGCCAAGCAGTGGTTTTTGATCGCCGCACACGCACCATTGTCGATGTTCTTAATATTGTGGGCGGGGCCATGCGCCAATAAGTCAATAAGATGTGCTTTTGTGCTGTGGTGCGCTTGTGCGCACTACACTCGATATCCCGGATAAGTTGTACTATCTGGCCAAAGCAACTCGCGACCAAAATCGTAGCCTCAGACAAGCGATGGGTGCGATCATTCTCCAATCGGCCCATCGCGCCAAAGGCGTAAGTATCGAGATGAGCGACTACGGCTTCACGTGTGATCCAGGCCAAACTTCATTGGAAAGACTCTCCAATTCCCAAATTCTCAACTTAAATCTGTCATCCCCCAAGGCCACAACAACATACAAGCCCAAAAACCCGCCGGACCCGCAAATTTCCCCACAATCCCCCCTCAATCACCAAATCTTATGATTAGCGAGATTTATGTAAAAGCCTACTTGCATTTGCGAGACTTTTGCATTAACCTACAAAGTATGACGAATTTGCTGTGCAACCTCCGCTACCAACGGCCTGCCAGCATTCCCGTCCTTCAGGCCGCTGTGCCATTTATTGTCATTTATATTACTGGCATTCCCCTCGTCGGTGTCGGGGTCCTACAAGTACCCTCAACTCCCGCCTGAGCGGCCTCCGGAATCTTAACTTCTAGGCCACTGGCGGGACCCAAAAAATCCAGCCGGTGGCCTTTATTTTTGGAAACGTCAACTTAGTAATCGCAGCTTAGGAGTTCAACTTTTAACATGGCATCTACCATCCAACCTTCCGCAACACCAGGCGCTCTCATGAGCGGCTCTCAAATCCTGCTCGAATGCCTCACCCGCGAAGGCGTAGAAGTGATCTTTGGTTATCCCGGTGGCGTCACCCTTCCCTTTTACGACGCCATGTATGACCACCCCGTCAAACACGTCCTCGTCCGGCACGAACAGAATGCCGCCTTCGCCGCCCAAGGCTACTCTCGCGCAACGGGTAAGGTCGGTGTCTGCTGCGCCACCTCCGGCCCCGGAGCAATGAACCTCGTCACCGGCCTCGTCGACGCCATGATGGATTCCATTCCCGTCATCGCCATCACCGGCCAGGTCACCTCCAAGCTGATCGGTACTGACGCCTTCCAGGAAGCCGACACCTTTGGTATCACCCGTTCGGCTACCAAGCACAACTTCATGGTCAAGCACGTCTCTGAACTCCCGCGCATCCTCCACGAAGCCTTCTACATTGCCACCACTGGACGCCCGGGTCCCGTCCTCGTCGATATCCCCAAGGACATCTTCCAGGCCTTCTCCCACTACCAGCCTGTCGATTCCATCCACCTGCCCGGCTATAAGCTCTACACCGAAGGCCACACCGGCCAGATCCGCCGCGCCGCCCAGATGATCTGGGAAGCCGACCGTCCCTTCGTCTACGCTGGCGGTGGCATCATCCACTCCCACGCCCACAATGAACTCAAGGAATTCGTCGAACTCGCCGACCTCCCCTGCGTCAACACCCTCATGGGCCTCGGCGCTCTGCCCGGCAACCATCGCAACTTCATCTCAATGCCTGGCATGCACGGCTCCTACGCCGCCAACATGGGCATGTACAACACCGACTTGATCATCGCCCTCGGTGTCCGTTTCGACGACCGTGTCACTGGCCGTCTCGCCGCCTTCGCCCCCCACGCCAAGGTCATCCACGTCGACATCGACCCCAGCGAAATCTCCAAGATCCGCAACGCAGAACTCCCCATCGTCGGCGACGCCAAAAAGGTCCTAACCAAGCTCAATAAGGTCATGCGAGAGCTCGAGCCCGAAATGCGCGCCCAAAAGTCCGCTCAGCGTTCCGAATGGTGGAACACCATCCGTGGCTGGATGGAAGAGCACCCGCTCGAGCCTGTATTCTCGGTCGACGAAATCAAGCCCCAGCACCTCATGGCCGAGATCAACCGCATCTCCAACGGCGAAGCCATCGTCACCACCGACGTCGGCCAGCATCAGATGTGGGCTGCTCAGCTCATCCGCTACGATCACCCCCGCCTCTGGATCAACTCCGGCGGCCTCGGCACCATGGGCTTCGGTCTGCCCTCTGCCATTGGCGCACAAATGGCCTGTCCCGAAAAGCTCGTCTTCTCCATCGCCGGCGACGGCGGCTTCCAGATGTCGATTCCAGAATTCGCGACAATCGCCAACCACAAGCTCCCCATCAAGATCATCTGCATGAACAACGGCCACCTCGGCATGGTTCGTCAGTGGCAGGAGCTCTTCTACAATAACCGTCTGAGTCAGGTTACTCTCGACAGCTTCCCGGATCCCGCGCTACTCGCCGGCGCGTACGGCTTCAAGGGCAAAACCATCACCAAGCCAGAAGAACTCCGCGCTGCCCTAGAAGAAGCCGTCGCCGAGCCCGGTCCCTACCTCTTGAACGTCATGGTTACCCCCTTCGAAAACGTCTACCCAATGGTTCCCGCAGGTGGTGCCATCAACGAAATGGTCCTTGGTCAACCCCAGCCCGTAGAGGTTGCCAGCTAGGTCTACCAACATGCTCCAAACTCTATCGATCCTCCTCGAAAACAAACCCGGCGCCCTGATGCGCGTCGTCGGCGTCCTCGCCGCCCGCAATTACAACGTCGAAAGTCTTACCGTCGCCCGCACTATGGACGACACCCTCTCACGCATGACCATCGTCGTCGACGTAGAGCATAAGGTCCGCGCCCAGGTCGTAAAGCAGCTCAACAAGCTCGTCAACGTCCTCCAGGCACAAGACCTCACCGAAGAACGCAGCGTAGCCCGCGAAATGGTCCTCCTCCGCGTCCGCGCCGAGATGTCCAATCGCACGGCTATCCTGAAAGAAGCCGAAATTTTCCAGGCCCGTGTTGTCGATTCAAGCGTCGAAGGCTTCGCCATCGAATGCACCGGCGACCCTGAAAAACTCGATGAATTCATTGATTTGATGCGCAGCTATGGTGAAATCGAAATCACCCGAAGCGGTCTGGTAGCGGTAACACTCGAACCGAAGAAACTGCGCCTGGCCTCGCCCGTCCCCATGGGCGCGGCCGAAGAAGAAGAAGAAGAGCAAGAACTAGAAAGGGTACTGAGCAAGTAAATGCCAAACCGCTACTACGAAAAAGACGGCAACCTGGGCCTCCTCAAAGATAAGA
>JBKJUN010000422.1:0-3456 GCA_046590555.1 Bryobacter sp.
GATCGACTGAGAGTTGCGTTAGCGCGAAATCTTCGAGAGCGCGTGTGCGGTCCAGTTGCAGGATGTGTGGACTAGTTGCTCGAAGACTTCGTGTTCGATCGCGTTGCTGGGCTCGATTTCATTGAATAAATTTGCACGTATTGTGTCGTATTGGGCCTGTTGCTCAGGCTCAAGATGGGGGAGGCGTTTGGTGAAGAAGTGGGTTCGGGTAAAGGTTGAGATTTGTGAATGTGATTCCATGTTATCCATGGAAATAATATGAATCAATTAATTGATAATTGCAAGAATTATTTTAGGGTATTTACCTTAAGTCTTAAACGCCATTGCCTTAGCTTTGGAATTCTGGAGGGAATGGGCATTACAATAGCAAGGTGCGCAGCCATTCGATTTTTCTTTTGGTGTATCTGGCGTGGCTAGCCATGCCACCCATGGGGATGGCGAGTTGTTTGATGCTTGGTTGCTATTTTTGTTGGCGGGCCTGGGGCTTGATGCGAGAGCAGGATCTGGAAATGGAGGCTCTCTTAAAAACGGATTCTGCATTTGCTGATGGGGTTTTAGGTGAGCCGGAGTTCAAAGTCGACCGACTGAGTTAGGGTTGGGGATTTGCCGTCGCGTGGGATGAGGAGGCGCATGCAGAAGGAATTCGGCAGAGGTTGATTTCGGGAGGCCTGTACGCTTGAGCCAAATGTGGATAAGAACGTACCTTGGGGGAGTTCTGTGGTGGAGGATTGGGCTAAAAAATGATCTGGGTTTTCTTGGCTTCGACCTTTTCAGGGTCGATGCCGGGGGCCTTCTTGAGGTCGGCGAAGGTTTTGATTTTGCCGGACTTTTCGCGGTGGGCGAGGAACGCGGCGGCTTGCGAGCGCTTCATTGTGAGGCGGCTTTCGAGTTCGACGGAAGTGGCTGTGTTGACGTTGAGCGGGGTGAGGGCGTCGGCGGGGTAGTTCTTGGCCAGGTATTCGGCGACGATGGCGAGGTCTGATTCGGCTGAGCGCATGCCGAAGCCGACCATTTTGGCGATGGTGTTGTTCCAGCCGCTGAGGTCCTGCCGGAGTGAAATCGAACGCTCGATTTCATGGCAGCTTTTGCAATTCTTGTCGGTCTCTTTCATGCCGGGGCCTTCTGCCAGTTGGGCGGAGAGGGAGAGAGTGAGAGAAACCAAGAGGATCGCGAAACGCATATTCATATTCTATCTAGTGCTCCATGAAGAAGCCGAAAGCGTATTGAGCGCCATCGACTGTGCTGACGTAGACGCGGCCGCCACCAGCGGCGATTCCGCCGGTGGTGATCTGGGACGTGAGCGTTGCGCCGCTGTTCCAGAGTTCTTTGCCGGTGGTGCCTTCCATAGCGTAGAGGACGGCTTTGGCACCTTTTGCGTTACCAGCAGAGGCGGCGAAGACTACGCCGTTGACGATGGAGGGAGTGACCGGTGAGATGAATTCTTTGGAGGTCCAGCCGGTTTGGAGAGTGTTGCCTGCGAGCTTGAGGGCGGTGATGTTTGAGCCGGTGGGAACGAGGATCCAGCGGGTCTTTTCTTCGTCTTCCCAGGAGGCGAGTGAGCCGACGGCGTAGCCTGGCTTGGCGATTGGTGCGCTGGTGGTGACGGCGGTCATGGTTGCGGCGTCGATGATGTGGATCTTGCCGTCGGCGGTGGAGGCCGCGATGTAGTTTTTGCCTTTGGCCTCGAAGACGACTGGGGATGAGACGAAGTCGGAGGCACCGGCGTTGTAGGCGGCGCGCTGTTCGAGTTTGCCTTCAGAGAGGGCTACGAGTTGCGAACCGGTGGCGACGTAGACCTCGCCTTCAGGGCCGACGGCAAAGGCGGTGGTGCCTTCGATGTTTTTGCCAGGGGCCTTCCACTTGGAGACTGTTTTGGATTCGAGGTTGATGGCCCAGATGCCATTGTCGACGCCGTTGCAATTGTTGACAGTGGCAACATAGGCGGTGCCGTCGAATACGGTGAGGCCGAGGGAGTGTGCGCCGGCGGGGAGGAACTGGAGGGGGACCTTGGGCTCTTCACCGTTAGAGACGTACATCTGGTGGAGCATGCCGTCGCCGGTGATGGCGTTGACGTAGAGCGGTGTGCGGCCGAAGGGATTGGGTGGCGTGTTGACTCGACGTGGGGCAGCGCTAGCGGCTGGCGCGGCAGGTGCTGGCGGGGCTGGACGAGGGGCCATGCGTTGCTTGAGAATGACAGAGCCCTCGAAGGGTTCGCCGAAGCCGGAACGGGCGGGGTTGGCCCGGCCTGCGCCACGGTTGATCTGTCCAGGATAGGGGACCTGGGTTGGCCTGGTGATGGTTGATGTCATGCCGCCGGGGCAGGTGGGGGTGCCGGGCTTGGCCATGGAGGTGCCAGCGCCGTTCTGCCATTCGAGGCGGGCGAGATCGGTGTCGATACCGATGGTGGTGTCGCCAGAGCCGCCGAAGAAGCCGAGGGTGCGGAAGCCGCGGTAGCTGATGTAGAAGTCGAGGAGAGCGGGGGCGGTGAGGGCCTGTTGCTGGCGGGTGACGTTTTTGGGCTTCATCTTCCATTGCAGCTCGAAGCCGGGCTTGCGCATGGTTTGCTCAGAGATCTTGCCGTCGAAGCGGAGCCAGTAGGAGCGCTGGACGTCGTTGCCGACGGTCATCCAGTCATTGCCGCCGCGTTGGGCAAGGCTTACGCCGAGCGCGAGTGTGGCGCAAATGGCGATTCGAAATGGGCGTGGGAAACTGAACATCGAAAAAAACTCCTCAACAGGTAAACACTGCATCAAAATCATATACCGAAAGTCGCTTGTTTTGGGTGCTGATGTGAGTGGTGTTTGGTATATATTGGTCGGTTCACAGGAAGAATTATGAAGATCGCATTGTTATTTCTCATGAGCTTGGGTTTGGGCGCGTTTCAGGCCAGCTGGCTGACCGATGGGGGCGACCCGCAACGGAACAACTGGCAGAAGGATGAAAAGCTGCTGAGCGTGTCGACGGTGAAGGACATCCAGTTGTTGTGGCGGATCAAGTTGGAGAATGAGACACGGGCGATGCATAATTTGTTGCCGCCGCTGGTGATTGGCAGTGTCGATACTCCGGGCGGGAAGAAGCAGTTGGCGATTCAGGTGGGTGTTTCGGATCATGTGTACGCAATTGATACCGCGACGGGGAAGGTGTTCTGGCATACGCAGTTTGAGAACACGTATAAACAAGCGCAGGGGACTCAGCCTTCAGTATTGTGCCCTGGTGGCATGACCGCCAATGTAACGATTGGCCCGGCGGGACCTGGCAAGTACACGATCTATGCGGCTTCATGGGATGGGCGTTTGCATCAGTTGAATGCAGCGGACGGAAAGCACATTACTGAGCCGAACAAGTTTATGCCGCCGAATGGTAAGCCTTATGCGATGAACTTGTGGAAAAACGTGATCTACACTCACTCGGCGCAGGGTTGCGGCGGGAATCCGAATATCGCCTATACGTATGATC
>JBKJUN010000057.1:0-7383 GCA_046590555.1 Bryobacter sp.
TCTAGAATTTCGCGGGTGGTGCGGTGAATGGTGGTGATCCATTCCATGGCCTGGCGGAAGGAATCGGCGGCGTGGGGGACGGCCAGGAAATCCTGGAACTCCATGGCTTTGGCGGCGTGGAGGCCACCGCTTAAAATGTTGACCATGGGGAGGGGGAGGATGGGTTGACGTTCTGCGGCGAGGTAGCGCCAAAGGGGCTGGCCGGTAGCGGCTGCTGCGGCTCTGGCGGTGGCGCAGGAGACGGCGAGGATCGCGTTTGCGCCGAGACGAGACTTGTTGGGGGTCGAGTCGAGATCGATCAGGGTTTGGTCGATTGCTTTTTGGTTGAGGGAATCCTGGCCGTGGAGGGCTTTGGCAATTTCTGTGTTGACGTTGTGGACAGCTTTTTGGACGCCGAGGCCGTTGTGGCGGAATTTGTCGCCGTCGCGGAGTTCGTGGGCTTCGCTGAGGCCGGTGGAAGCGCCGGAGGGGGCCTGGGCGGTTGCGGTGATGCCGTTGCTCAGTTGGACGTGGGCTTCGACGGTGGGGCGGCCGCGGCTGTCGAGGACTTCGAAGGCGCGGATCGACTGGATGGTGGTTTTATTCATGGAAGGCCTCTGCTTGCATTTCAAATACTTCTGCGATGGTGCGGGGTGGGTTCTGGATGAGGTCGCGGGCGAAGCGGCGGACCTGGGCTTGTTCTGGTGGTCTTAGGTATTCTGCCGGGGATTTGCCGTCGACTCGGGCGAGATGGAGGCAGCCGAGATGGCGGATGGTGGAGGCTTCGAGCCAATCGAAGTTGTGAGTCAGGTTTCGCCAATAGTCGAGGGCGAGGCTGGCGTATTGGGCGCGGGTTTTTGCCCGGTGCCAGCCCTTTAGGAGGAAGTGGTTGAGGAGGAAGGCGACGTCAAAGCTGGGGTCGCCGAGGTGGATGACTTCGTAGTCGATTGAGAAGAGGCTGGGGCCTGGGTTGACGAGGAAGTTTTTGGGGGACCAGTCGCCGTGGGTGAGGGCGTGGAGTTGGGTGCGGGATTGCTCGATTGCTCGATCAAAGTAGAGTTTGAGATCTGGGTGGCGGGTGGCTGTGAAGCGGTAGTAGGGGTCTAGTCGGAGCTGGTCGAAGAGGTCGAGGCCGGCGAAGTGATGGTTGAAACTCTGGGGCTGGAGGAAGACAGAGTGAAGCTGGGCGGCCTGTATCGCCAGGGTGGATTGGGTAATGCCGGCGAGGAGGTTTTCTTTCCACGTGGGAGCGTTTGGGGCGGCGGCGGACATGGCGAAGAGGAAGTTGTCGCGGTCTTCAAAGAGGACGGTGGGGAGGCTGCCTTGGGGGGCCAGAGGAGCGAGAAGGGTGAGAGCGTCTATTTCGTGGAAGATGCGGGTGCGGTCACTATACCAATCTTCTTTGACACGAAGCTTGGCGAGGGATTGTTTAAGGATGAGGTCTGGATGGCCTTCAATCTGAGCGCGGAAGACGAGATTGGAGACGCCGCCGAGGAGCTCTTCGACGTGGATGATAGCTGGCGGCAGGGCTAATCTGTGCGCGAGGTAGTCGCGGGCAGTGTTGGAGTTGAGATCAGCCAAAGATCCAGTTTAGCTGGAAGTTCGGGAGAAGAGGTTTAAGAGGCCGCCCCAGGAGGAGCCGCGCTTGGAGGCCTTTGGTGGATCGGCTGCACCACCCATTTTTTCAGCGAGTTGAGATAGACCCTTGCCGAAGGGTGAAGTGGTGGGAGAGGGCTTGCCGTCGATCATAGCGCGCTGGACACCTTCAAAGTCGCTGGGTAGGACCTGGAAAACTTCGCAGCGGATGGCGGTTTCGATAACTTCTTTGCTGAGGCCGACGTCGCGGTTGTAGCGATTGACTATAAGCTTCACTTTGGAGCGGTCGATGCGGTTTTGCTCCATATAGCTAAGAGCACGCTGAGTCGCCTGGAGAGAGGGTAGCTCGTTGGTAGAGACGAGGAGGATCTCGTCAGCCAAGCGGAGAACGGAAAGATTCCAGGGGCCGTAGGCGCTGCAGGTATCGAGGATGGTGGTTTCGTAGTGCCAGCGGGCGTAATCGATGATCGAGGAAGCGTCCATCAGGTCGTGTATGCCATCGACGGGGCTCTCCGGGGAGAGCAGGACGTCGACATTTTGAGTGGTGGCAACGAGGTTGCGCCAGAGATCGGGATCGAGAGACTGGGTGAGCGTGACGACGTCCATGAAGCTGTACTGGCTTTTAAGCTTGAGCAGAAAGCTGAGAGTTCCAGTGAGGGGATCGAGGTCTGCGAGGAGGATTTTGCCGCCTTTTTTCTTCCAGTGGAAGGTGAGGCCGCTGGCGACGGTAGAAGCACCGCAGGCTCCTTTAGCAGGGACAATCGCGATGACTCGGCCAGCTTTACCTGAACCTTTGATGAGAGGGTTTTTGGCAACGATGCGTCCAAGGACTTCTTCAAGCTGTTCGTTGGAGATAGGGTGAACGAGGAATTCTGAGGCACCGGCGCGGAGGGAACGAAGGATGAGATCGGTATCGTTGGGAGGCATGACCGCGATGATTGGCATCTTGGGCTGCATGGACGAAATTTCTTTGATTAGGTTGAGACCGCGCTCGCGATCACTGGCTACATCGGCGAGACAGACGTCGGGATTCTGAACACTGAGGACTTCGAGTAGGCCGGCGGGAGGGGGGTAGACGGGGATTTCGAGGATCTCAGCCTGGCTCATTTTGCTGGCGAGAGCCTGGTGAATGTCCTTTGTGATGCCCTGAGAGGGGCAGATGACAAGGTACTTCCAACTGCCAGCGGTCTGAAAAATGTCGACCTTACTCATAGCTTTGATTCCATAGGGCTTTCATGTGCAGACTCTATACCGTAGTGAGCTATCGTCTGAAAAAGGAAAAAACGATAGAGAAGAAAATCTTCGAAAAAATACTAAAAGGGTGGTGATACGCGTCGATAAGCTTTCCCGAGTCGAAATATTCCCCTAGGCCTGGGGGAAGGCTAGACCCAAAAACTAAACCAAGCTAGTCCGGCATTTGAGAAGCGCAACTAGCTTTGTTCCCGAAAGGCATACTTCACCGTGAATGAAAGCAATTTGATAGATTTTATCTCCGCACAGCACCAATCGATGCCCCCAGCAACAGGATCGCAAGCAACTGTATTGTTATGCGAAACCCAACCGCTGACAGTGGAGGGAGTGCGGGCCGTACTTTCTTCAACCAATGACCTCCGTGTTACCGGAGTTTGCGAAAACCTGGCACTGTGCCGGGAAATCTCCCGACGGCAGCGCCCTGATGTTGTATTGATCGACAAGGCCCTGGGAATGCAGGCCGTGATGGACTGGATTCAAGACCTGCGATTGGCCGAACAGGATTTGGAGCGGTTAGGGACGGCATCGTTTTCACCGAATGATGCTCCGATTGCGAGACAGACTCGTCCGATGCCAAAGGCGATTGTTTGGGGGGTGTCGATGACAGAAGCTGAGGCGCTGCGGTTTTTGCAGGCTGGGGCGAAGGGGATTTTGAGGAAATCGACTGCACCATCCAACATGTTGAGCTGCATTCGTACGGTGGTGCAGGGCAAGAATTGGATGGAAGAATCTGTGTTCCGTGAACAGCCGCGTGAGGATCGTCATCCGCGCTCTGCGCTGACGCCGCGCGAGCAGCAGGTGATGGAGTTGGTAGAGCATGGCCTGAAGAACCGCGAGATTGCGCGGGAGCTTGGGATCCGGCCCGGGACAGTTAAGATTCACCTGAAGCATATCTTTGAGAAGACGGGCGTGCGCGGGCGTTATGGCCTTGCGCTGACGGGTCTTCGGCAAAAGGGTGTGTTGAGTGTGGAACGGCAGTTTGAGCCGGCGATGGCTCGTTAGTTAACTGGGACGGGAGCGGAGCATCGATTGGAGGCTTCGCTCGACGTCCTCGCTTGTGGTGGCCCAACTGGAGACGCTGATGCGCATGGCGCGGCGGCCATGCCAGAGGGTAGAACCGGCCCAACAGATACCCTCGTTCTGGATTGTTTCGATCCAGGCGAGGGTTTTTTCTTCGGTGTCGAGGGCGGCGAGGACCTGGTTCAAGTTGACCTCGTTGAGGATTTGTACGCCGTTTTGATTAAGAGTTTCGGCGAAGGTGCGGGCGTGTTGGCAGCAGCGGTCGATCATTTCGCGGACGCCGGTTTCGCCGAGAGAGAGGAGGGCGGCCCAGACGTCGATGCCTCTGGCGCGGCGGGAGCCTTCTGGGGATTTGTGCATGGGCTCAATGCCGCCTGAAGAATTGAGGTAGCTGGCGGAGATGGCCATTGCGCCGGTTAGGACTTGGGGATCGCGCACGAAGACGATGCCGTTGTCGTAGGGGACGTTGAGCCATTTGTGGCCGTCTGTGGCCCAGGAGTCGGCTTCGGCGTATTGATTGCCTGCACCCCAGAGGCCGAAGGCACCGTCGACGTGGACCCAGGAGTTGGATTGTTTGGCGAGGGGTATGAGCTGGTGGGCGGGGTCCATTGCGCCTGAATTTACGTTGCCGGCCTGGAGGCAGACGAGGGCGGGTTGGTTGAGGGTTGGGAAGAGGGTGGGGTTCATGCGGCCTTGCGAGTCTGTGGGGACTTTGAGGACACGGTCGCGGCCGAGGCCTAACATGGCTAGGGCTTTGAAGAGGGTGCTGTGGCTTTCTTCGCTGACTACGACTGGGAAGGCTGGGGCTTCGAAGAGGCCCTGGGATTCTACGTCGTAATTTTTGGCTTTGAGGAGGGCGTGGCGGGCGGCAGCCATGCCGGTGAAGGTGGCCATGGTGGCTCCGGTGACGAAAGCGCCGGCGGCGGTTGAGGGGATGTGGAGGAGTTGGGCAAGCCAGTTCAGCGCCACTTGTTCGATATGGGTGCCGGCTGGGGACATGACGGTGAGGGCGGTGTTTTGGTCCCAGGCGGTGGCGAGCATGTTGGCGGCTTGGGCGGTGGGGAGTGCGCCACCGGTGACGAAGCCGAAGTAGCGGCCGGAGGTAGTGAGAACGGTGGCTGGGGCTGCGGTTTCGATCAGGAGATTCAGGACTTCTTGCGGGGGGAGGCCTTGTGCGGGGAGGGCGTTGGGGAGAGTGTTGAGTTGATCGATGGTTGCCTGAGTGGGGAAGACGCGGCGGGTGTCGCGTTGACCTTCGTAGTCACGGATGGCGTCGAAAATTTGGGTAGTGATGTCCATGAGGATCTCCCTTGGATGTGAACTGCTTCAGTTTTTGGGTTTGGGGTTTTGGACTAGAGGCTAGTCGAGGTGAGGATGCGCATTGCTGCTGCCATTGCCGCTGCCTTGAGGGAGGCTGGGGTGGCGAGGAGCTGGAGGTTTGCGGTAATGCGCATTTGAGGGAGAGGATAGCATACGCTGTCAAGCTGGCTGTGGTTCGAAGCGCTTGACGTGGATGGTATGTTCGGTAAGGCGGGCTTGCGCCAAGTCGTAGGCGGACTGAAGGCGTACCCATTGGTCTGCGGTCGACCAGCCGGCCTTCTCGAGGCGGATGGCCATTTCGGGGGAGATTGCAGCTTGGCCATTGATTACACGCGAGAGGGTATGGCGGGCTACGCCAAGTAAGTTAGCTGCGTCGGTTACGCTAAGGCCGAGAGGCTCCAAGCATGAGTTTCTAACGGATCTACCGGGGTGGGGGGGATTTTTCATTCTCATATTTGTATTCCTCTCTCAGTGATAATCCACGAGATCGACATCCCATACATCGCCGTCTTCGAAGCGGAAGATGATGCGCCAGTTGCCTGACACTGTGATGCTCCAGATCCCTTTTTGATCTCCTTTCAACTGATGCAGACGAAAGCCGGGCAAGTTTAGATCGGAAGGGCGAGTTGCTTGACCGAGGTGGCCTAGGATGTCTTCAATTCTGTTGATGAGGCCGGATTGAAGACGACTTCGATCATCGTCGACAAACAACTTCTTAAGACCGCGATGCTTTATTGTCCTAACCAAACATAAGCGTATCGCGTAGCGGTACAGATATCAATATGTTTGCTGCTTTTGCGATTCATGACTTTGCACTTTGAGGCTATGGCTGCCCGAGCTTGTCGCGTCTGCGGTCTTAACAGCTTGAAAGGCGGCAGGGGAGGAGGCGCGCAAGGAGCTGGTTTCGAGCTAAATTGGCAGCTTAGGAAGTCATTGAACGGAGAGCATTGACAGACGGAGCGCCACGGAGCATGCCTTCCGTACTCAAATCTTCGTCCACGTCAGGCCAGTGAAGACCGAAGCCTGCGCCGCACTTTTGCCAGTTTGATCGTTCTGCAGGAGAGGCTTTTAGAAGACGTGGGTACCAAACGAGAGGCACCTCGATGGTACGTCCATCGAGAAGGTCAACAGCTATTGTGTATTCGGTGAAGCGGACATCGCGGACTCGTTCGCCGGGGTTAAGTTGGGAAGTATTCACGCCATTTTTCCAAACAGTAGATCTGATTCTCTTCTACCATACGCTTGATCTTGTTGAGTTCAGCAAGAGAAAGCTTTAGGTAATCCTCAATTAACGGATCGCAAGGAGCATGGCAGGTGCGTGAGCTGTTGCCTTCGTTAAGTTGAAAAGGCCATTCAAGGCGGAGATTCGGCTCAAGACTCGGGGAGGTCCTCGGCGCTGGCGGCGGTGAAGTAGGCGGCGTCGGGGTGGTGGAAGACCAGCGCTGAGACGCTGGCTTCTGGTTCCATCATGTAGCCTTCGGTTAGGGTGATTCCGATTTCTCCTGGGTTCAAGAGTTGGAATAACGCGACCTGATCTTCCATGTTGGGGCAGGCTCCGTAGCCGAAGCTGTAGCGCTTGCCTTGGTAGCGGCTGGTCCAGCGTTGTTGCATCGTCATCTCTGGTGAGTCGGCGAAGCCCCAGTCTTCTCTAATGCGGCGGTGGAGCCATTCGGCTGTGGACTCGGCAGTTTCTGTTGCCAGCGCCAGCAGAGCTACGCTTTTGAAGTACTCGCCTTTGTTTTTGGCTTCTTCTGCCTTGGCGCGGAATTCGCCTCCGGCTGTTACGGTCATCATGCAGATGGCGTCGCGCTGGCCTTGCTTTGCATCGAGGATGTAGTCACTGAGACAGAGACCATTTTCTTTGGGCTGGCGAAGGAAGTTGTAGGTGTGGACTGGGCTTGGTTCGCCTTTGCGGAAGAGGTGGATCGAATTGCCTTCCCGCTCGGTTTCAAAGAATTGCCAGACGGCTTTGGGGCGGAGGAATTCGCTGGCCCACTGCTTAACTTCTTCTACCTTGTGGAACATGTCCATCGCTTTGGGTTCGCGCTCGGCCAGCTTGACTTCGAAGTTGCCTTTGTAGCCCAGGTTCTTGCCGTACAGCATGAAGGGGTTGATGTATTCCCAGAGCTCTTTGAGCTGCGGGATGTCGCGGACTTTGCGGTCCCAATAGGGGACTGTGGCCATGGGGACGTCGAGGCGGACCTTGGTGCTTCTCAC
>JBKJUN010000523.1:0-9619 GCA_046590555.1 Bryobacter sp.
AAGAACTTCTCACTTGGAATGGCCATTCGCCGCAACGTAACGATGGATGTTCAATTACAGACAATCAGCCCAAAGGCGGCAACGCAGATGTTAGACCTGCTGAAGGGCGCCATCGCGATGACGAAATTGAATTCGAATCAGGCCGAAACCTTTCCTGTGGACATGGACAAGATGGTAGAACTCAGCGCTTCAGGAAATTTAGTACGTGCGGCGATCTCCATCGAACAGGCCGACATCGACAAGATTATGGCCAGCAGCCTGATGCCTGGTTCGGCCAAACCCAAGGCCAAGACGCAAACCGATACAGTCGCAGCCGTTGTACCGGCACCGCCCCCAGTTGTGTTAAAGCCCGCCGAACCAGTTCGCAAAACCGTGATGATTTATGGTTTGGCCGGCGGTCCCAAAGAAGTGCCCGTAGACTAAAAACTAAATGCCCGGGCCGCTTTCGCGAACCCGCATTCTCTCTTCCCGTTCGCGTTCAAGCCTCTCAAATTCAGAGAGTTGTTCAGCCTTCAAAAATTTCTTGATCTTGTCGACCTGCACCTGATGGATCTTCTCCATCTCAGGCTTGTAGCGTTGGCGAAGAAGACGATACTCGACCCGAGTCTCATCCAGTGTCTCGTTCAATTCTTTGAGTTGATCATCGCCCATTTTCAAACGGGTGCGCATACTCTGCACATAGCGCTGACGCCAGTCGTCATTGTTATTGGCAGGAACCACCTTGGCGCTCACGGTTTCAGTTGAATAGAGCATATGACCGAAGGCACCAGCGGTAAGACCCGCACTAAAGATCAATCCGAGATAAAGGGCAACTTTGCCCCCGGAAATCTGCATTAGCGATCGCTCCAGAATTTAGCTGGCTTGGCGGATGCCACATAGGAGGCATCGAGAAAATGGTCCTCGCTAATTTCGTCAGTCAGTTTCTCGATGTACGCGCGTTGCGGCAGCGGGTTTGGATTTTGGTACAACAGAAAGCCCAAGCCCATGACAATCAGCGCGGCAGCGGTGGCAAAAGAATTCACCCATCGCACAAGCCAAAGCTCAGATTTTTTGCGTGCTTCGATTCGAGCCCAGACAGAGGGCATAAAATTAGCACTGGCGTCGGTTTCTGGACAAGCCGCACGGTAGTTTCGCAGCAATTCATCCAGTTGTTGATCGTAATTCGCCATCATTTCCCTTCACTTCTTTTGACTTCTCAAAAGCCTTCAGCACCCGTTGCCGGGCCCGAAACAATCTCACCTTCAAAGCGCTTTCATTGGCCCCATAGACCTCTTCCAGCTCTTTGATAGATAAACCCTCTACTTCTTTTAAAAGTAGCAGGATTCTATCTTCTTCACTGACTCCACTCAGAAGCCAATGCACAAAATCTCTTAATGTCGACTGCCTCTCATCCGACTTGCCCTGCAGTTGGCCGGCAGAAGCATCCGCCATTACCATTTGAGCTTCGCTCAGATCGGCCATGCGGCTTTCTTTGCGTCGCTTCGTTTTTCGCATGTAGTCGTAAGCTGCATTCACCGTCAGCCTGTATAGCCAACGATCAAAGAGTTCAGCGTTCGACAACTGACTTAGCGAAAAATACAACCGCAAAAACACGTCTTGGGCAACGTCTTCGACGTCTTCCGGTTTGCCTATCAACCGGCCAACGATCGACAGGACGCGCTTCCGGCAGCCCGCAACCAGATCGTTAAACGCCGCTTCGTCTCCCGACTGGGCACGCGTAACGAGTTGTGGATCTACGTTCATTGATATAGGCGCATTAAAAAGAGAGTGCGTTACGGGCCGAACTTAAATTCGACCATCCCATCTTAAGCCGACACGGTAAAGCTGAGGGCCGCCTGTTTGCGGGAAGGGGGTGAATCCAGTCAGAATACGGCGATCCGCCAAGTTTTCAATCGCAAGAGTTGCTTTGAGACCCTTCCAAAGGTCTTGACGAGCAGAAAGTTGAAAGAGCGCAAAACCCGGAAGCAGTTGCGTGTTGCGGTCGTCTTCAAACTGTAAGGCTGAACTTCTCATGCTTGCGCTCACCAAAGTCTTGCGGCCATACCAGGTGACTTGGGCAGTTCCCTGGTGTTTTGGTACTTGAGGCAATCTCTCTCTAGTGACAAATCGGGAATTGGCCATCAGGTACGAACTCTCAAAGCGGAATTGCTTGTAGCGCTTTTCCAGTTCCAGTTCGACTCCTCGAACCGTGGCAGCAGCGGCATTTCGCCGTTGACGTACAACTGCTGCAGCGCTGCTCGACAGGGTGACATTGGTAATCAAGTCGCCTATTTCTTTGTAGAAACCACCAACTCTCGCGTTAAAGAGTTCACCACGATAATCCAGGCCTGATTCAACGGCCCAAAGTTTTTCGGCACGCAGGTTTGGGTTCGCTTGCGTTGTGGTGTTCCCTGCCCGAAACTCACGGTAGAGTTCGTTGAGTGTGGGGGCCCGGAAGCTGCGATAAGCACTGGCTCGCCACCGGAAAGGCCCTGCAGCGTAGGCTAAACCTCCCGAGGGTTGATAGAAATTTCCGGCTTTGCCGGCATACTGCCCGCGCGAACCAAAGAACAACTGCAACTTGCCGAGTTTTGCGTCGCCTTGGCCGAACACCCCCGTTTGAGTCTGAGTGCCACCACCGACGCGAAGTCCGGTTGGAATCACCGTTTCAGTGCTGGTGCCCTCCACGCGCTGCACATCCGTGCCGACAGTCCAATTGAAACGGCCAGGCTTTGCCTTAAGATAACCACCACCACCAACTGCCTCTGACGGGACACTCTGGTAGCTGGTTAAACGCTCAGAGTTGCGATCAGCCGCCAGGCTGGAAAAGCGCTGATGGTACTGCTGACGGGAATGGTAGCCAATCCCTCCAAGACTGGCCGCGCCAAAATCGCGAGAATAGTTGGCCCCAAGCGTTCCCAGACTGGTTGAATTCGTTTGGAAAGGGGTGCCGTTGGCTCGCTCCTCAGTCAAAACATCCACTTTGAGACTGATGCGATCCTTTGCCGTGGAGTAATCTGCCTTGAAAGCTCCCGCCACAAAGCGAACACCAGCTGCAGTATCAATGCGGCCAGCGCGTTCCTTTGGGACGATCAGATATCCATCTGTGTCAAAGGCACGAACGAAGCCACTGATCCCGATCTTCTGGATGACGTGGGAGAAGCCGGCGCTGGGTTGAATTGTTCCCAAGTTGCCGCCTTCCATTCCGAGGCTCAGACGCATGGGCTCTGCAGGACGCGTGAACAGAGCAACGCTGCCCGACATCGTGCGGTCGCCAAAGACGCTGGTTGTGGCTCCGCGTACGACTTCGGCCCGGTCCACTTCTTCTGAAGGAACGCGGGTCCAATAAATCCACCCGCCGAAGGGATCGTTCAAAGGCACGCCGTCCCACAGAACCAACGTGCGGCTTGCCCCGGTTGAACCTACTCCCCGAAGGCTCACACCTTGTGTCGTAGGGTTCGCAACCAGACTCGAGTTCCGGCGAAAAAGTGTAAAGCCGGGCACCATTCTCAAGCGATCATCAATATTGACGCCCGGCACTTTGGCAACGTCGAGCTTGTCGAGCGTTGAAATGGCCGCAGGGCTCTGCTGCTCAATTCGCTCAAAAACCGTGACGCTAGTGCGAACTGGTGCGGGCTGCGTAGATGGCTGCTCCTGGGGACAACAAATACCCAGGGCGAAAACTAAGAATATATAGACTTGGATCATGTTTGGGGACGTCGGCTGTTGCAGGAACAATTTCTGCCAGCCTTCTTAAAATTGTATAAGCTTCCCTTCGTTCCAAGACTTCGATTTCAAAATCAGTCGATGCAAAGATGAATTTTGTATTGGTGTACTGCAGTTCCCAGACGACATAAGCGGCCAGTTCAATCAGCAATTCAAAGTCTGGAGAATTGGGGTCGAGCCAGAGTCGTAGCCGCCCTTCACCACCAGCTTTCACCTCCTTCACGATCCAGCCATTGCCCCGTGCACTCTGGCCCCAGGCAATTCTGCGCCAATCATCGCCGGCTACATATTCGCGAAGATGACTAAACTCTGCCTCGGATGAACTCAGTAGCCCGTTCGCTCGACCTTCAATTTCTCGAAATATGTCTGCAAAGCCCACCTTTCCGCGAATCGAGGGATAAAGACTTCGATCTACCCGAACAGCAACTCGAGTTTTCCTCATGCTGAATCCAAAAGGGAAACGCGTCGCGAGCATAAGCACTAGCGGTTCAGGCATCCCGCGTTTTGCCCAAAGTAAATCCACCGGCACTGCAGCACTCTTGCCACCTTCAATACAGGGAACATAGATTCTGCGGGCATCAGGCCCCACAATTTCAAGAGCAAAACTGGCTAACCAGCGCTTCTGATTTTCGATCACCAGTGTGGCCGAAACCGGCTCTCCCGCCATGGAATGTTCAGGCAGCTCAAACTTCATCTCCAGACCGGCGAGCATCAATCGATTCACAAAGCTGGAAATCAGGATCGAAGACATCAACAAACTGAAGAGAAGAAAGAAGACATTCTGCGAGGTGGCGAAAGCGAGCAATCCACTCACCAGCAGCAGCACCACCAACATCGCACCCAGTGGTGTCACCGTGTGGCGTATGCCTTCGTACCAGCGGTCTCTGATCCGTTGGCGCCATTTCTTCGATCGCATTTTGTCCAGACTTGCCAGTCGCGGTATATCCTTGAACCCAGTATCCACCATGGCAGCTTCAGAACTTCGCCGCACTCTCACGCTTCCCGCTCTTATCTTTACCGGGATTATCATGATCCAGCCCACTGCGCCAATGCCGCTCTTCGGAGTGGTGCATGACACCGCTAAGGGCCACGTCGTCACCGCCATCCTGATCGCAATGTTTGGCATGATGTTGACCGCATTTTCTTACGGGCGAATGGCTGCTATCCATCCCAACTCCGGCTCGGCTTACACCTACGTCGGGCAAGAATTGCATCCCACACTTGGTTTCATGGCGGGCTGGTCGATGCTCATGGATTACATCCTGAACCCGGTTATTTGCACGATCTGGTGCGCCAGGGCCATGACGAACGTGTTCTCAGGAGTCCCGGAGGAGCTTTACAGGGTGGCATTTGCCGGACTGTTCACGTGGTTTAATCTGCGCAATATTCAGGCCACAGCTCGCACCAACAAAATTCTCACTTTCGCCATGGGCTTAGTAATCGCTGCCATGCTTTATTTCTCGGCCCGCTACTTCCTCCTTCAACCCACATCTTCGATTGCGGATCTCACCCGGCCTTTCTACGACCCAAAAACTTTTTCACTCACTGCCGTTTCAGCCGGCACGAGCCTCGCCGTGCTCACCTATATCGGGTTTGACGGAATCTCTACGCTAGGTGAAGAAGTGATCGATGCCCGCAAGAATATCCTTCGAGGCACTGTGCTCGTTTGCCTCATCATCGGAATCTTGAGTGCAGTTGAATCGTATGCGGCACAAATTGTCTGGCCCTATGGTGAAACCCTTCCTGACATCGATACAGCTTATGTACACATCGCCGGTCGCGCGGGCGGCCCATGGTTCTTCCAAATCGTTAACCTTACGCTCATCCTCGCAACAGTAGGCTCTGGTTCAGGCGGTGTCCTGGCTGGAGCTCGCCTAATGTACGGCATGGGGCGCGAGGGCACCCTTCCCCGAGGATTCTTCTCCTATATTCACCCTGCCTCGGGCATCCCGGCAAGAAATGTCGCCTTGATCGGCGCCTCAGCCCTTGTCGGAAGCTTTCTGCTCAGCTACCAAAGCGGTGCCGAGTTGCTGAATTTTGGTGCCTTTATCGGCTTCATGGGCGTAAATCTTGCCGCTTTGAAACGTGGTGCTACGCTTACGGCCAAGCTGATGGCAGCAACAGGCTTTCTCATATGTGGTTTCTTGTGGTGGAACCTGTCGACCAACTCCAAGCTCTATGGCGCAGCATGGCTTGCAGTCGGGCTGATCTGGCATTTTTGGGAAGTCCAGCGGCGCAAGAGCAATCAGTAGTACGATACGCAATGGCTATGGAAACTGGATTCTTGAATCGCAATGCAGATATCCCCTACTCGGTGTACGTTCCATCTAATTACACTCCGCAATGGAAATGGCCTTTGATCCTCTTCCTGCACGGTGCCGGTGAATCCGGCTCTGATGGGATTAAACAGACTGCGATTGGCCTGCCTCAGGCGATCCGGCTTCACCCGGAACGCTTCCCAGCCATCGTTGTGATGCCGCAGTCGGTTCCTGAGCGGCCCTGGATCGATCCCAAGTGGCAAGCTCTGGCCCTCGCTGCTGTGGATGCAACATTGGCTGAATATTCCATTGATCCAGATCGGCAATACCTCACAGGCCTCTCCAAAGGCGCTGCAGGCGCATGGTATCTGGCGATGCGCACAAAGGGCCGCTTTGCAGCACTCGCACCAGTTTGTGGCCGCATCGAACCTTCCCAAACGAGTTCCTCCTGGGAAGGAATTTCAACTGTGGGCTTTGAAGAAGCAGCTTCCAAACTCGGGGCCCAGCTCCCAATCTGGGCCCACCACGGAGATGCGGATCCATCCGTACCGGTCGAGCAATCGAGAAAAATGGTCGCTGCCCTTCAGAAGATTGGCAGCTCTGTTCGCTACTCTGAGTATGCCGGGGTGAACCACAATTCATGGGACCGTGCATATCAGGACCCCGCATTCCCCCAATGGCTTTTCGCGCAGAACCGAAAGAATAGACCTTAATTCTTCAAAGACCGTAACCAAATCCCCATCTGCATCGAAGTGTATCTCGTACAGGCAAACGTGTGACACACACTGAACTACGACCGAAACATCCACTGGCAATCCGCTGGTTCCACTGGCTCAATTTTCCAATCCTCAGCTTGATGATCTGGAGCGGACTTATCATCTATTGGGCTAACGATGCATACGTGCAGTTCCCTGACTGGTTTTACGAAAAGGCGCATCTTTCCTTTCGGCTAGCCGAAGGAATGAGCTACCACTTCATGCTGATGTGGCTCTTCGCCATCAATGGAATTTGCTATGTAAGCTACACAATCGTGAGCGGCGAATGGCGGGAATTGGTTCCCGGGCCGGGCGCGCTGAAGCAAGCATTCCAAGTTGTTCTTCATGATCTTGGCATCCGAAAGGAACCGTTGCCCCCTGCGAAATTTAACGCAGCTCAACAGATTGCCTATACCGGCGTCGTGCTGATGGGCCTTGGCTCTCTCCTCAGCGGACTGGCAATCTATCGCCCCGTGCAACTATCATTTCTAACTCAGCTCTTCGGGGGCTACCCCAACGCGAGGTTGATTCACTTTCTCCTGATGATCGGCTACGTCGGCTTCTTTGGAATGCACGTGAGCCAGGTGATTCGCGCTGGTTGGAAGAATTTCAAGGCAATGGTGACTGGCAATGAATAACGATAGAAGAGCATTCCTGAAATTTGGCCTCGCAGGTGCCGCAGTAGTCGGAGGCTTGAGCCAACTGCTGAAAGTGTCGCCTCATGCCTTCAACGAAAGCCTCACCAAAAAGTTCTTGGGTGCGAAGCGTGAAGCCCCAACCTTCCCCCGTGATCGTGCCCGTGAACCGAGAGCCAATGGGGACGTTGGGCTCGATGAGGAAGTTACAGATTGGTCTTTGAAGATTGAGGCTCCTGGTCTTGCAACCAAATCGATGTCTCTTGATGAGGTGAAGTCTTTGCCTCGGGTGGAGATGACGACGGAGCTGATGTGCGTGGAAGGCTGGAGCGAAGTGGTTCATTGGACAGGTACACCACTCCGCCACATCGCTCCTCCCCAAGCGCCCGAATATGTGAGTTTGACCACCCCCGGCAAGTCGTATTTCGTCGGGCTGGATCTGGAAAGCGCAATGCATCCGCAGACGCTTTTGGCCTGGGACATGAACGGGCAACCGCTCACTTCTGAACACGGTGCTCCTTTGAGATTAGTGATTCCGGTCAAGTATGGAATCAAGAACATCAAACGCATCGGAACAATTCAATTTACAGCACAGCGGCCGGCCGACTATTGGGCTAACCGGGGCTATGACTGGTACGCCGCTCTTTAAACAATCGATAGATAAATATCAAAACATCAAGAATATCGCGCTTTCCAATCGTGTTAGCCTTCCTGTCGATGCGCTATCTGCCAATTTTGATCATCGCAATGCTTACGACAGCTGCTATTGTCGTGATCCAACCGGGCCGTCAACCGGATGCGAGCTACCTCATCCCCACCGGACAGATTCTGAGTCCAGCCGGAACCTCGATCGAGGTAAATGACCGGCCTCTCGGCATTACGCTCAGCCCGGATGGCCGTTGGCTGGCCACAGTTACAGGATCGAACTTTGCGCCACGAGCTCTTCATCTCATCGAGATCTCTTCACAACGGCTCATTCAGTCTCTTCCTCTTGGCGATAGCTTCGTCGGCGTAGCTTTTTCCAATGACGGTTCCAGACTCTTTGTTGGGGGAGGTCAAGACCAGAATCTAAAGCGTTTCCGCCTTGTCGACAAGTCCTTTGTCGAGGATCCACCCATTCCCTTGAAAGGTGCCCCTTCAGGGCTCGCCTTGTCCGGCGACCTTGCTCTGGTAGCTCTCAATCAAAGTCACGAATTGGCTGTGGTCAATCTAAGCAATCAGACGGTCCAAAGGATCTTGGTCGGAAGCTATCCATACACGGTCGTCGCCACTAGCACTCGGGCGTGGGTATCAAATTGGGGAGGCCGCAAGCCTGGCCCCAATGACAAAACCGATGGGGTCTTTCCCGTGGTGGTGGATCCTCGGACAGGCATCCCTTCAACAGGCAGCGTATCCGTCATCGATCTCGAGTCGCGCAAGGTGATAGCGGAAATCACCACGGGCCTTCACCCAAGTGCGATGGCTCTTGATTCAAATGCAAATACTCTATATGTGGCCAACGCCAATAGCGATTCCGTCTCAGTGATCGATACGTCATCCAACCGTGTCACTGCTACCATCGACGCTCGCATTACACCCAAGGCGCCTCTTGGCAGTGCCCCCAATGCCCTTGCTTTGAGCCCTGATGGCAAGACCCTTTACGCCGCGAACGGTGCGGACAATGCCATAGCCGTAATCGACATCAAAAAGCGCCAAACCCGTGGCTTTATCCCAGTTGGTTGGTACCCAACCGCCGTCAGCACAACCAGTGACTCGCGAAACCTGATCGTCGCCAGTGGCTATGGTTTTGGCTCGCTCGCGCCAACCGCTGCCCCCGGCCGATCCTATAAGGACCGCAAGGGAATTCTCTCATTTATCCCAATCCCGGGCGACACCCAATTGGCGAATTACACTGTTGCCGCCCGCAAGAATGACATAGGACTCCTCAATCGGGGAATGAAAGGCCGCATCGCCCCTATCCAATATGTCTTCTATGTCATTAAAGAGAACCGCACCTATGACCAGATTTTTGGCGATATGCCACAAGGTAACGGTGACCCGAAGCTCGCACTCTTTGGTAGAGACACTACACCCAATCACCACAAACTGGCAGAAGAATTCGTACTGCTCGACAACTTTTATACACCGGCCGATCAGTCTGCCCTTGGCCACCGCTGGTGCACTCAGGGCTACGCCAGTGACTGGGTTCACAAGTACAGCAATGGACGAAACGACCAAAATCCGATGCTCTTCGCACCTAATGATTTTCTTTGGGATGCCGCTAAAC
>JBKJUN010000777.1:0-3595 GCA_046590555.1 Bryobacter sp.
AGCGGACCCACTCTACGCTTCAACGTTGCCACCCGCATCGCGCTCACGGGCGCAACAATGGAAGCCACCCTCGACGGCAACCCCGTCCCCAACTGGCAGGCGATCGACGTCCCGGCCGGCGCAACACTAGAGCTGCAAGCCATCGAAGGCGCTGGCGCACGCACCTACATCCTCTTCGCCGGTGGTCTTGAAGTTCCCGATTATCTCGGCAGCAAGAGCACCTTCACTCTCGGTAACTTTGGTGGCCATGGCGGCCGATCTGTCCGCACCGGCGACACGCTCCATCTGGCCAGCACACACACCACAGAAGCCAGCGAAATCGAAGTCCCCACGATCTCGAACAACTGGGAGATCGAAGTCCTATATGGTCCGCACGGTGCCCCGGAATTCTTCACTCCCGACGACATCGAAGAGTTCTTCGCCGCAAACTGGAAGGTCCACTACAACTCCTCACGCACCGGCGTCCGCCTCATTGGCCCCAAGCCCAAGTGGGCACGTAAAGACGGTGGCGAGGCCGGCCTTCATCCCTCAAACATCCACGACAACGCCTACGCCATCGGCGCGATCGACTTCACCGGAGACATGCCCGTCATCCTTGGTCCCGATGGCCCAAGCCTCGGTGGCTTCGTTTGTCCCGCCACCATCACCTCGCGCGACCTCTGGAAGATTGGCCAACTCAAGGCCGGCGACACAGTCCACTTCCACGCAGTCCAGAAAGAGGGCGAACGCGCCCCCGCCATCCTGCACCGCAGCAAGGACGTCGTCTTCCGTCAGGCTGGCGATCGCTACCTGCTGATCGAATACGGCGAACTGATCCTCGATCTCCCCTTGCGCTTCCGCGTACAGGCCGTCTACAACTGGTTCCAGAACCACAAGCCTGCCGGCGTCATCGACGTCACTCCTGGCATCCGCTCCTTCCAGGTGCACTACGATCCCACCCACGTCAGTCGCGAATCGTTGATCGAATTGATCGACCGTGCCGAAGACGACATCGATAGCGATCAGGCTACCGAAGTCTCTTCACGCGAAGTCTGGCTTCCGCTCAGCTGGGACGATCCAGCCACCCAACTCGCCATCGACAAGTACATGCGCTCGGTGCGGCCGGACGCCCCCTGGTGCCCGTCGAACATCGAATTCATCCGCCGCATCAACGGCCTCGATTCCATTCAAGACGTCTACGACACAGTCTTCAACGCCAGCTACCTCGTACTCGGCCTCGGCGACGTTTACCTCGGTGCACCCGTAGCAACCCCTCTCGATCCGCGTCATCGCCTCGTCACCACCAAGTACAACCCGGCCCGCACCTGGACTGCCGAAAATTCCGTCGGCATCGGCGGCGCATACATGTGCGTATACGGCATGGAAGGCCCGGGTGGCTACCAGTTCGTCGGCCGTACCATCCAGATGTGGAATACCTATCGCACTACTCGCGAGTTCACACCCAACCACCCCTGGCTCCTGCGCTTCTTCGATCGCATCCGCTTCTTCCCGGTCAGCGCTGATGAACTCCTGAAGCTTCGCGAAGACTTCCCCAACGGCCGCTACCCGCTGCGCATCGAGCAAGGCAGCTTTCGGCTGGAAGAGTACAAGCAATTCCTCGAATCGATCAGCGAATCCGCTACTGCCTTCCAGACAAAGCAACGCGCAGCCTTCCAGGAAGAACGCGCCCGCTGGGCAGCCATCGGTGCAGACAAGGTCAACGATGAAGCCGAACTAGTCATCGAAGCCGCCCCCGAGATCGTGATCCCTCCCGGCTTCAAGGCCCTCAAGGCCTCCAGCGCCGGCAGCATCTGGAGCATCGACGCAAAAGAAGGCGATCAACTCAAGCCCGGTCAAAAAGTCATTCTCATTGAAGCCATGAAAATGGAAGTCGCCGTGGCTACTGCCACCGGCGGCCGGCTCCATTCCATCCACTGTAAAGCCGGACAAGCAGTCATGCCCGGACAAATCCTCGCGATCTTTCAACCGGAGCCCAAAGCATGAAGCCAACAGAAGCAGTCCGCCAAGCCTACGCGCGGATGAACGCCGAGACCAGGCAACCCATCTGGATCTCGCGCGTCCCCGAAGACAAGGCGCTGTCGCAAGCCGCTGCGCTCGAAGCCCATCCGGAGGCGGCCTCCAAGCCCCTTTACGGCCTCACCTTCGCAGTTAAGGACAACATCGATGTCGCCGGCATGCCAACCACTGCCGGCTGCCCTGCCTTTGCCTACACACCAGACAAGAGTGCGCACGTCGTAGACCAACTCCAGGCCGCCGGGGCGATCCTCGTCGGCAAGACCAACATGGATCAGTTCGCCACTGGTCTGGTTGGCACTCGCTCCCCGTACGGTGCCTGCTCCAGCATCTTCAATCAGGACTACATCTCCGGCGGCTCCAGTTCCGGCTCGGCCGTCGCAGTCGCACTCAATCAAGTGGACTTCTCACTTGGCACCGACACTGCCGGATCGGGCCGAGTCCCTGCTGGCTTCAACAACCTGATCGGCCTCAAGCCCACCCGCGGCCTCATCAGCGCCTCTGGCGTCGTCCCAGCCTGCCGCACCCTCGATTGCGTCTCGATCTTCTCAAGGCAAGCCGCCACCGCACTCAAGGTCTTGCAAGCAGCTGCCAAGCCCGATCCAAGCGACTTCCTCTCTCGGCCCTTGATTGCCAGCAAAGGTGCCGCATGGCCCGCAGCCACGCTCCGCCTCGGTATCCCAAAGGCAAGCCAGCTCGAATTTTTCGGCGACACAGAGGCCGAGAAGCTCTACCGCGCCAGTATCGACCGCTTCACCAAACTCGGTGCCACCATCATCGAGTTCGACTTCGCACCCTTCCGCCAAGCTGCAGACCTCCTCTACAGCGGCCCCTGGGTAGCGGAGCGCCTGGCTGCAATTGAAGCCTTCGCCACCGCCCACGAAGCCGACATGAACCCCGTCGTCGCCAAAATCATCCTCGGTGCTCGTAAGTACACCGCTGTCGACACCTATCGTTCGATCTACAAGCTCGCCGACCTCCGCACAATCACCGAAGCCCAATGGCCGCAGATGGACGCGATGCTGCTGCCCACTACCGGCACCACATTCACCCACGCCCAGGTAGCCGAAGACCCCATCGGCCGCAACACCCAACTTGGCTACTACACCAACTTCGTCAACCTGCTCGATCTCACTGCTCTCGCAATCCCCGCAGGCTTCCGCCCGAACGGCCTCCCCTTCGGCGTCACTTTAGTCGCCCCAGCGATGGCCGAAGAATCTCTCACCGCAACAGCGCAATCCTTCCTGAACGAACCCGTAGCCGCTTCGCTGCCCAATGGCTTCGTCGAAGTTGCCGTGCTCGGCGCACACCTTAGCGGTATGCCGCTCAATCACCAGCTCACCTCGCGAGGTGCCTATTTGCGCGAGACCACGCGCACCTCTCCGGAATACCGCTTCTACGCTCTCGCCAATTCCACACCGCCCAAGCCCGGCCTCGAATACTCGCCCGGAATGAACGGCCCCGGAATCGAAGTCGAGATCTGGGCCATCCCCCAATCCGAATTCGGCAGCTTCGTCGCCGCCATTGGGCAGCGCAGTGACTACGGGTTCATTCAGAAAAGATTCGGCTGTGGCAGTGAGCG